>DMMK01000063.1 GCA_003453085.1 Verrucomicrobiales bacterium | reverse complement strand
CAGGTGCAGGCGGAGGTGGGCTTTGCCCTGCTGCCTGGGGCGGAGGGCGGGCAGGATCTGCACCGGGTACTGGCCATGCACATTCGGAACTTTGACCAGCCGGTGGGCACGCTGTTCCTGGGGCAAAGTGTGCGGCGGCTGATGCCTGTGCTGGGCGGGCAGGGGAACCAGCCTTTGCAGGCGGCCTTTTGGACTCAGGGGCAGCTTCTCGGGGCCAGCCTGCCCCAGGCCGCTGCCGCACCTCTGAAGGCGCTGCAAACGACGGCGGAGCAGACAGAGTTTTCCTTCCGCCAGGAGAGCACGGACTACCTAGCCCATGCGCACCTGCTGAATGCCGGGTCCCGCTTTCCTCCGGCCTGGCTGGTGAGCGTATTTTCCCTGGCGGAGCTACAGGCCCAACAAAAAGCGTTGCAATGGCGCGTCATCGGCATCGGCGCGCTGGCGCTGCTGCTGGCCTCAGTGGCGGGCTGGCTGTTTGCCGCGCAGCTCGCGCAGCCCATCCGCGAACTGGTGGCGGCCACCCACGAGGTGCGCGGGGGAAATCTGAAGGTGCGGCTGGAGCGTGGGCGCACGGATGAGCTGGCGGCGCTGACGGAATCCTTCAACGACATGACGGCGGGCCTGGAGCTGAAGGAGCGCTACCACTCGGTGCTGAACATGGTGGCGGATGCACGCGTGGCGGAGCAGCTCATGGCGGGCAGCATCCAGCTGGGCGGGGAGCTGCGCCAGGTGACGGTGGTTTTTTGTGACATCCGTGGTTATACCGCCCTGAGCGCGGGGAGGGATCCGCGCGAGGTCATCGCCCTGCTGAACGACCACATGGGGGCACTGACGCGGGTGGTTTATCGCTGGCATGGGGTGATCAACCAGTTCGCTGGAGATGCCATCATGATCCTCTTTGGGGCCCCGGCGAGCCATGGCGAAGACGCACAGAATGCGGTGAACTGCGCCCTGGAGATGATCGCCGAACGGCAGCGGCTGAATGCGCGAAGCAAGGAGCCCCTGGGGGTCGGCATTGGCATCGCCACGGGCACGGTCGTGGCGGGCTGCATCGGGGCGGAAAACCGTGCGGATTACACGGTGGTGGGTGAGCATGTGAATTTAGCGGCCCGCCTGTGCAGCAGCGCGGCGGCGGGGGAGATCGTGGTGGATGCAGCCACGCATCAACGGCTTCCTTCCGATTTCCCTTCAGTGCCGCTGGAACCTTTGAGGTTGAAAGGCTTCGCGGATGCTGTCACCGCTTTCCGCATCGTCACTGCCCCCTCCCCCGACTGATGAAATTTCTTGTCTCCCTTTTGCTTTTCAGCGCGGTCTCCGCCAGTGCCCAGTCGGTGCTGGAAACGGTGGACGAGGCGCTGACGGTGGCTACGCCTAACCAGATGTTTCGTGCGGACCTATCGGGCTTGATTGATCTGGAGCTGTATGCGCCGGACACACCGGCCATGGGCCTGCTGAACACGGATGACGATTTGTTTTTCAATCCGCGCCTGACGCTGTTTCTGGATCTCCAGGCGACGGAGCACTTGCGTGGCCATGTGCAGATGCGGGTGGACCGTGGGTTTGATCCCGGTTTCGCCCCGGATGGCCAGACGCGGCTGGACGAATACTTTCTCGAATGGAAACCCCTGGAGAAAAGCTGGATCAACTTCCGGTTAGGTAAGTTTGCCACGGCCTTTGGTGCCTGGACCCAGCGCCGCTTGTCCTGGGACAATCCCTTCATCACCGCGCCCATGGCCTACAGCGATATGCTGCCGGTGACGGATGATGGAGCGGTGCCTTTTGCCGCCTTCCAAAACCGACGCAACCTGCCGGACAACCGCCAGACCTGGCAGCCCATCATCTGGGGTCCGTCCTACGCCACCGGGGCCTCGGTCTTTGGCCAGATCGGTTTGTTTGACTATGCCTTTGAAGCTAAAAATGCCGCGCTGGCCTCTGCCCCCCGATCCTGGGACGGGGTGGAAAACGGGTGGGATGCCACCACCTATACAGGGCGCATCGGCTGGCGGCCTGCACCGGAATGGGACATGGGTGTCTCCTACAGTCGTGGGGCCTACCTGGTGGATGCGCGATCCCCCAGGCAGCGCGTTATGGTCGTCCCGGGTGGCAATCCTTTCACCAAACGGGAGGACTATTACCAGACCACTTATGGGGTGGATGCCTCCTGGACCCACGGCCCCTGGCAGGTGTGGGGAGAGCTGATGAATAGCCGTTTTGAAGTGCCTAATCTAGGTGGCAACCACCTTGTTCCGCCTTTTCTGGAAGCCAATGCCGGGACCGTCCGTGTCGTGAGCGGTTTTGTGGAGGTGAAGCGCAAGCTCGGGCCCCAATGGTGGGTGGCCACGAGGTGGAATCAAAGTTGGTTCGGCGATCTGCCTGGCACTGACACCGCCTGGGACAATGATGGCTGGCGGGCGGATGTTTCGGTGGGCTACCGCTTCAGTCGTCACCTCCAGGCGAAGCTGCAATACAGCATGGCCGGACGGCAGGGCGCGGGCCGCGAAGGCCACCATCTGGTGGCGGGGCAGATCACTCTGAAGTTCTGACGGAAGATTCCAGTCGGTGGGGCTACTCCCAGGGTTCGGAAGACTTTTGCTTTTCCTTCTCGCGCTCGCGGCGGCGCAGTTCCTTTTCATCCTCCAGCAGGCGGAATCGCCACAGGGAAAAGCCGCCCCAGCCTTGGCGGATGGGGGGCAGTTCGGTGAGGCGCACGCTCAGCATGGGGCGCTCTGTGCCGTGCTCGTTGGCCCAGAAGACTTCGCGGATGGTGTAAACGCCGTCTTGCTGCGGCAGGCGGTCGAAGGCTTCCAGGGCGGCCTCTGGAAAGTGGGCATGAATGCAGACAACCTTTTGGCCGACGGGATGTGGGAGCGCGTTCATAGGGTTAGCATAACCAAACGTGGAAGCTGGGGCTGTTCCATTAACCGGATTTTTTTCCAGGGTGCGCCGGGTCCGTGGAGTGGCGGTTTTACCAGGCAAAACGGGCCAGGAAAAAAACTTTGCCCTTTTTGCGCAAGTCTTGGCGGTGAGCTGGCGCATGCCGTCGCCCTCGGCGCCCAGCACCAGGGCCACGGGGCCTTTCAG
>DMMK01000080.1 GCA_003453085.1 Verrucomicrobiales bacterium | reverse complement strand
GATCCAGCAGAAGAAACACCCCTGGCTGAAAAAATCCATGCCCCTGCGGAAGATCGCTGCGGCCAATTCTATCTCCGACATCGTCCTCCCGGATGAAGCCCCCGACCTCCTGGAACTGCCCCAATCCAAAGACCTCTTTGCCAGCAGTAAGCTGACGGCCGGCATGGGCCTGGCTGGCGCAGGCGGTGGCTTTGGCAAAAGCGTCGGCCTCGGCGGCCAGAGCGGCATGACCTTCCAGCCATTCTCCATGTTTGGCATGCAGATCAAGGCCAAGCGTCTCGCTCTCGTCCTCGATGTCTCCACCTCCATGGCCCCTCACCTGCCCCGCGTGATTGAGGAGGTGGACAAAGTCGCCCGTGGCAGCATCGTCATCCTCTACTTCGGCTGTGGCCTCGAGCCGCCCCCACCCCAGGGCCTGGAGGGCGATGAAGTTTACTCCACCTCCAGTGTCGAGTTTGAAAAGTTCTGGCGTCTCGGCGGTGCCACCCTCGAGGAAACTCGAAAGTTCCGCATTGACCCCAAAAAGGATATTCAAAGCGAGGCCATCTACCGCGTCCTCTCCAAACGCCCGCAGACCTATTTCATTCACAACACCGGGCTCGGCTACACTTGGCTGGCCCTGCTGCATGACAAGCTCCGCACCGCCGATGGCATCTACTGGTTTTCCGATTTCCAGGACCGCGTGGACTTTAAACAAGTCACCATCGTCCGCGAAAACCTGGAGCGCCGCAAACAGCGCCTCTACATGCACGCCTACATGCGCGGCACTGCCTATGACCTCGTCAAAACACAGCTAGTGGACCCAACCAAAGGCGATGTAAAACTGGAGGAGTAGGCCCCTTCATTTCGCCTTCTCATCCTGCATCACATGCGCTTCCAGGATAGCAATGTGATACAGCTCCCCGGCATCGAATTCCGGTCTCCCCATCGGCTTCCACAAAGCCAGGATATGGGCGCTGCCGGACATCATCGTGAGATGACCCTTTGTCGTTTCCACCGACAAATCGGTCAGAGGAACCTC
This sequence comes from Verrucomicrobiales bacterium, assembly GCA_003453085.1. Taxonomy (GTDB): domain Bacteria; phylum Verrucomicrobiota; class Verrucomicrobiia; order Verrucomicrobiales; family Verrucomicrobiaceae; genus Prosthecobacter. The sequence continues at coordinate 1,571 of DMMK01000080.1, read as the reverse complement.
CACAGCAGCACTCCCCTCCGTCGCCAGATTCACCGCATACCGCACAGGTTCGGCGGGGTGATGGCGGATCTCATAGTCCACCTTCAGCAGCCTCTCGTCCGCCTCATTGTCCACCGCCACCGTCAGGCTTGTTCCAACAGGCAACGTCTGCCGCTCCACCTCCGCCGCACCTTCGTCATTCATCCGGAATGACTTGAACACCTTCAGTTCCTTCACGTTTTCCACCGTGTGCTCATGTTTGCCGCGCACGCTGAGATTCAGTGTGGCCAGAGATTTGACGTCCGTCCCGCCCCTAACCAAAAGCTCATCCAAAACCGCACGATGATCGGCCTCCTGCCCTGCCTTCAGAAAAACCTCGTTCGCCTTGGCCACCGGGATTTCCAGCAGGTGGAGAATGAAACTGACGTCTGAGGGATCACGGCCATTGAGCTTCTTTAAATAAGCCTCCACCAAGGCCAGATTGGCCGCCGTATTTTTCACCGTCATGACTCCGGCAGCGGGCCCCGTGTAAGACACTTCGGCTCCCTCCGGGAAAGGGATGCGCTGCGCTTTGAAAAAATCCTTGGCCGATAGCTCCTTGCCGAACGGGTCAGGAAACATCCGGGGCGATCCCACCTCGTGCAGGATAAAATCAGGCGCCAGCTTGAATATCTTCGTCAGCATTTTGTCCCCATTCTTTGCAGGAACGGGGCTCGCCTCTGCCATAGCGGCTTCCGCCTCGACCTCGAAATGCCTCGTGTGGCGACTGATGTAACACTGGATGAACACCGCCTCCAAAATATCCTCACCCACCTCGCCGCCCTTCCCCACGGGCCTCCACACACCGATCAGCCGCGTCTCCCCATGGCTTAAAATGGCTTCCGTCTCGATTCGTCCCAGATGAAACTCATTCAGCGGCATGATGAAGGAGCGTCGGGAAGCTGGATCCGACAGCTTTTCCCGCCTCGGGCTCGGCAGCGCATGGTGACGCTCCACACTCATGTTGACACTCACCTGTGAGTCACCTCCGGACATATAAGAATCCAGGGTCAGCAGAAACCCTGACGGGCGGCGCTCAGTCTCCATCACGGGCTGCTGGCCGTTTTGCCAGCTCAGCTCACTCACCCAATGTTTGTCCATCACGGATTCCACGATGGCGCTTTCATTGGGACGCGTCTCCGCAAAGGCCACGGCCACTTGTTCCGCCGCCTTCCGTCCCACAGCCTCACGCAGCACATCGCGCATGGCCCGGTGGTTGCTTTGATGGGCCACCTTCAGGATCTGCTCACGCACCAGTGCCGCTGGCGCGCGGATCACTTCGACCGTGTATTTTAAGGTCTTGGGAAACATTTCCGCGTAGTGCCCTACCCACCCCTCGATGACCGGCATCATCTCGGCGGTTGTTTTGACCCGCATACGCTTTTGCTCATCCAGGCTCGCCTGACTCGTTGCAGGCAGCTTCAAGCCGTTCCATCCCAGCAGCTCGCGAAGGTCGTCCTGATCGGCCCCTGGATTGACGAAGAAAAACTCCCGAGGCAGGGCGAAGGGCTGTTCGGTCATCTGGTCTGGGGACTCCAAGGAAGTTGAAGAAG
>DMMK01000742.1 GCA_003453085.1 Verrucomicrobiales bacterium | reverse complement strand
TTTAAAAGCGTGCTCGGGCGGAGTTCAGAGGTTTCCTGCACAGCGGCTAGCCACTTGCCAATGGTGGCGGGCTTGGGGGCCTTTGTAGCTGCCTTTGGGTTGTAGGTGTTCATGGTGGCCTCCCAGCCATTTGCCACCAAAGAGAGGTAAATGGCTCTGGCCTTTTCGGCTGCGGCTTCTGCATTCGCTGTCTCTAGGGGAAAGCGATGGCGTTTCCCCCGGTAGGCGATCTGAACGCCATAGTGAGCGCTGGCGGGTGATTTTTTCACCTTACTCACCCAATAAACAGCGGCAGTTTTAGCCGTGGGCTTTTTCTTCCTGTGCAGTTTTTGTGCACTTTTTCGGTTCTGTGCGGGTGTGATCTGTTTTGTCTCGTTATGAGTCAATGCTTCTGCAAACCTTGTATTTGCTTGGTTCGATGCGATCATGGCATAACATCACATAACACAATGAAACCCGCAAGGATAGAACTAAGGATCTTGTGCCGAAAGGCTTAAGGGTTCGAGTCCCTTCCCGAGCACCACTCTTCTCAACAGAGAGAGTGCCCCACTCAAAACAACAAGTCGAGAGGCTGGCAAGATTCCTGCGGCCAGTGGCGTAGTTCAGCTTATGCTCACTCTCTCCGGTCCTTCCCATGGCAAACTTTGCGACGGTTATTCGCGTCGTGACTTTCTGCGCATCGGTGGCTTGGCCATGGGCGGGCTTTCTCTGCCGGACCTTTTGAAGGCCGAAGTCGAGGCCAAGGCAGGTCGCAGCTTCAAATCCATCATCATGATCTACCTGTGCGGTGCACCGCCGCACCAGGACATGTGGGATCTGAAGATGGATGCACCGCTGGAGATTCGCGGCCCATACAAGCCCATCTCGACCAATGTGGCGGGCATTCAGATCTCTGAGCATGCGCCACGGCTGGCCAAGATGATGGACAAGCTGGTGCCCATCCGGAGCATGTACGGATCCCCCACGGGAGCTCATGATTCCTTCATTTGTTATACCGGGCGTGCGCCCAATCCGGCGGGCGGTGCAGCTCCCACAGGACGGCAGGCCGACCATCCCTCGCTGGGCTCCGTGGTGTCACGTTTGAAAGGGCAGGGGGATCCCGCGATGCCTGCCTTCATTGGCCTGTCGCCGAAAGCCGGTCACCCGCCTTATGGCTCCCCTGGGCATCCCGGCTATCTGGGGCCTTCGCATTCCGCCTTCCGCCCGAACGGGGCCGGAGTCGAGGACCTGAAGCTGAACAACATCTCCATGAGTCGGCTGGATGATCGCCGCGCCTTGCTGACGGGGTTTGACCAGTTCCGCCGTGACCTGGACCACTCGGGTCTCGTGGAAGGTATGGATTCGTTTAACCAACAGGCTTTCAACGTGCTCACCTCCAGCAAGCTGCTGGATGCCCTGGACCTGGAGAAAGAGTCACCCAAGATCCGTGAACGATACGGCAAGGGCGACCCGAAAAATTACGGCGATGGAGCGCCGCTGAACCTGGAGCATTTCCTCATGGCGCGCCGCCTCGTTGAAGCTGGCGCACGTGTGGTGACGCTGAACTTTGGCCGCTGGGATTTCCATGACCGCAATTACCCGCAGTTGCTACGGCACCTGCCCTTGTTTGATCAGGGCATGAGTGCGCTGGTGCAGGACCTGCATGACCGCGGCCTGGATAAGGATGTGGCCGTGGTGGCTTGGGGTGAGTTTGGCCGTACGCCGACGGTCAATGCCCAGGGCGGTCGCGACCACTGGCCACGCGTGGGCGGTGCGATGCTGGCAGGCGGCGGGTTCAAGACCGGGCAGGTGATCGGTGCGACAGACCGCCTGGGCGGTGAGCCGACGGAGCGCGGAGTCCACTTCGGCGAGGTGTTTGCCTCGCTATATCAGTTCATGGGCATTGATCCGCACAAGAACACCCTGGATGATCTTTCGGGCCGTCCTCAGTATCTGGTGGATGGCTGGCAGGCGATGCCGGAACTGGTTTAGAGACAAATCAGCAAGAGTCTGAGGAAGGCATGCGTATCAATGCGCATGTCGTCACTGCATCCAACGCGCAGGCACACACGCCGGGAGGTGATCCAGGCGGGGGCAGTCGGCCTCCTGGGGCTGGGGATGAACCATCTGGCAGCGCTTCAATCGCTGGCGGCTCCGGCCAGGCCTCCACGGGCCAAGTCGGTGATCTACATCTTCCTTTCAGGAGGACTGGCCCAGCATGAAAGCTTTGACCTGAAGCCGGATGCGCCGATGGAGATTCGCGGGGAGTTCAAACCCATCCGCACCCGCACGCCCGGCCTGCACATCTGCGATCATCTGCCCCGGCTGGCGAAGATCTCCGACAAGTGGTCGCTGGTGCGTTCGCTGACGCATGGCAGCAACGACCACTCGTTCAGCCATCATGTCATGCGGACGGGGCGTAGCGAGCTGCCGGTGGGCATTGACCGCACGAAGCCGCAGAAGTCCGACCACCCGAGCATGGCCGCGCTGGCGACGGCGCTGCTGCCACGAACGAACAACCTGCCTCCGGCGATCGTGCTGCCGGACAAGCTGATCCATCGCACTGGCAGTGTGTTGCCCGGTCAGTTTGGAGCCACGCTGGGGGCCAAGCATGACCCGTGGTTTTTGGAGATGTCACCTTACCATCCCAAGCATTATGGGGCCTTCCCGCAGTACTTGTTTCATCATGAACGCGGGTTTGAAGTGGATGAGAGCCTGCGTTTCCAGGCTCCGCATCTTTCTTTGCCACAGGGGCTCAGCCTGGACCGTGTGATGGACCGCGTCTCCCTGCGCAATGCGCTGGAGCAGCAGACGGATGACCTGACGGCCATCGCCGGGGATGTGTCCTTTGATGCCACCCGGCAGGCGGCCGTCTCATTGTTAGGCAACAAGAAGGTGCATGAGGCCTTCAGCCTGGACAAGGTGGATCCGAAGTGGCTGGACCGTTATGGCCGCCATAGCTTTGGGTGGAGCCTGCTGATGGCACGCCGTCTGGTGGAAAGCGGCGTGCGGATGGTGCAGGTGAATCTGGGGAACAATGAGAGCTGGGACACGCATCAGTCGGCCTTTCCCAATTTGAAGAACCTTTTGTTACCGCCGATGGATCAGGCGGTGAGTGCCTTGATTGAGGACCTGGATGCCAATGGCCTTTTGGAGGAGACGATGGTGGTGGTGGGAAGCGAGTTTGGCCG
>DMMK01000718.1 GCA_003453085.1 Verrucomicrobiales bacterium | reverse complement strand
GATTGCATCCGTGCTGTTCTCCCTGATCAGCATGCTGGCGGTTTTTTCGTTGAATCCAATGCCAGTGAGCGTTTTGATCAATTCATTGTTAGCCGCTTGTTGCTTGTTTAAATTTTCATTTCCTGGTTTCGTTTTAATACTGGTTCGATTTTCTGACTGATTCGCAGGTTCGGATATCTGACCGATGCTGGTATGATTTCCTGACTGATAGGCAGTTGGTTCGCTTTTCTGACTGATCAGATAATCCGACCAGCAAAGGGCATAAGTCGCGCGGCGTCTTTCGCTGGCCTCAGGGCTGAACTTGCCTTCTTCCACCCTCACGATGTAGTTTTTCTCTATCGAAGTTCGGATCGCTTTTGCCAGATCGGAGCGGCTGCCGAATCGCGCGTAATTTTCTATCTGCTGGTAGGAGAGGGCAACCTGCTGTCGGCGACGACCATGCTTCGCCTGAAAGCCAATGCTGTGACGGATAACGGAGCCCACCACCTTGACCACCGATAGAGGTTCATTGGGAATCAGGTCATCAAAAAACTGATTCGGAATGTCCGTGCGATTTCCTTCTCCTTCGTAAAAGCCGCTAAATTCAGAGATACGGGTAGTGTAAGGCAGTGGCGACCAGCAAAGCTGGTAACGTGCAGATTCTCCAGCATCACGAGCTAGTTTTGGGCGTCCTGCGGTTACACACTCAATCAGATGCCCAGCAAGAGCGTCATCCAGGGCAGAGCGAATCATGTCGCGGCTTACACCGGCTCTTTGCTCTAGTTCGGAATAGGAAACACGGATCTGCTCCTTTTGAGGATTTCCATTGGCGTCGCACCATCCAAGGGTCTTTCGCAACAGATAGGCGACAATGCGAACGACACCCCTGGGAAAATTGGGAATGACGATGTCGAAGAATTGATTCGGTGTGTAGGTTGTATTTGAGGTTGGAGCCTTAAAACCACGAAAATTCGAAGAGGCCTTATGATAGGCCTTGCTGCTCAGGCGTCTTTTTTGCTTCGTGACACTGCTCAGCATCGGAGCGTTAGAGGTGAATCACAGGCTCTGACTTAGCAGACTCGACCTTCTGCTTTCCCTGCTCAAAGAGCCACCTAGAATACCATCGCAATACTGCATTGATAATGAAGCTTCGGCTTCGTTGTTGATCACGCGCCAACCCGTCAATGAACGAGAGAACATCGCTCTCAAACTTCACCCCTGCCGATTTTCGGACTATTTTTTGCATGCCTTCATTTTACCATGAAGGTGACACACGTGGTCATGTCCATCTGTGGATAACCTGACCATGAGATGAAACTTCGGTCGCCCGAAGTTTTGAGTTGGTCCTACCATTCGATGTGATTATCTGCAACTTGAGTGGCAGATGTAATTGTCAGGTTGGGCTTTAAATGAATCAGATGCTGAAATTGGCACAATGGAGGGCCTCTGGTTCATTCTAAGCACCTCCGAAGGCAGGTTCACGGTGTGCGTTCGCGAAGCGGATGCTGGCCGTGAGGGGAAAGGTCTGGTTAGGGAGGGGAGTTGCGGGGAATCCTCCCCGCTGGAAAGGGTAGCGGCCCACGAAGTAGCCGCGAGGGGAAAGCTTTCCCCACCATCCGCTTATCTATTTTCGCAGCTGGAATCTGATGCCCTGTTGTTCAATCATGCCATCGTTTGTGAATTGAAAGTTAAATTCCCTGCCCACAAAAGCCGCCGCACTTCGTTCACACACAAGAAGAAACTTGGGCTGACCATAATTTTGAGCCCACCCTTGCACCTTGACATAGAGACTCGCGCTTTGCCCCCCTTGAGATACACCTCCAGAACATTCATAGATGGCGCGACAGGTGTTTAGTTCTTTGCCATCTTTGGACAATTCACGATACGTCCGGTGCCAATGGAGTCCGTTCATAAAACTGATATGATCGGTAATTTCGATTTCTTTCCGGTCGCCCACCATAGTTGTGGTCACATAGTAGGGACGCGGCACTGACACGGGTATTCCCTGTGGCTTTGGTGAAGCCACTTTAAGTTTTTCTTCGGGTGTTTTCGCCACGCTCTTGCTGTCCTGCACATCGTACACTTTTGCTCGCTGGCTGGTTATGCGCAGTTTCCCGTCCTGGACACCAATCGCCATCGTCAAATCAACCTTTCCGCGATGCCACTCACCAGCAGCATTTTCATTTGAAAACTCAATTGAGTAACTGGCATTCCACCCATCTGCGTTTTTCGTTAGAACGATCTCGCTGATGATTTTCTCCATGCCTTTTGGCCATTTGACTCGATGAGCACTTTCCTCGGCCAAAATTGCACTCGAAAGTATTCGCCCTTTATCCAAAAAATCGACGGTTGAATCATAATTGGAAACCATACCAGCCACATCTCCCTTGGACGCCATGTCATGATGAGCCGTCAAAAAAGCCTTCACGTCACTATCAGTTAGTTGCGCGACGGGAGCTTCAGTGGATACCGTCTTGGCTTTGGGCTTTGCCGGGCGAGGATGCTCGGATGCCTTCACAACCACCAATGATGACCCTTGTGCAGACAGTGTTAAAAGCACCGGCGACTCGATGTATTCCAATTCAGAGGAGGGCAAATCGCGTCGAATTGGCACCGGATGCTCCCACCAGTCTTTTAGATTGGGGATTTTGCAGAGATCTAATGATCCCGCATCCCATGCGTGAAGCGAGGCAATTACATCTGTTGAGGACACAGGGCGGTCAAAAGTTGTGATGATAAAAACTGCCTTCTTACCTCTCCATTCAAGGATACGCGCCAAGGCCTTGATCTGGCCATAGTTTGGCCCCACAGGCTCATTCGTGAGAGGATTCTCAAGTGGCGCATAAATGAATGCACACAGCTTCTTAAGCTCCACTTTTAGTTTGACAGTTTCGTCTTTCACCTCCTCAAAAGCTACAGGCATCGTCACTTCAAGATGGTACTCAGGTGCGGTCACGACCTTCATGTAGGTGACCTCAGCCCGGCCATCTGCTATCCGAATAATTTTAGAACCATCAGGTACACAAAGAATGCGCATGCCCTCCTTAACCCCTAGAGAACTGAACCCCATGGCTACATCCGAATTCGGATGTGTCAATGCGCACACGGTATCACCACCAAGCTTCCAACCATCATCTGGATTGTGACGAGAGGCTGGAGCGGCACTCCGGATTAGGGTTTTTAATCCTACCGCCCAGCCTTCTTCCTTCGGCACTCGAATCCTAGGCCCCTCCGTCCATTGAAGTTTGGTAGTCTCATCTGCCTTTTCCAGGAAAGCCGATTTTTCAGCAAGACCTAAGTTTAGATCGTCTAGGTCAAGCACTAGCGATGGTTCATCGTCTGGAAAAAATATGAGTTCTTTATCTTGCCACCAAAAGAGGTCACCACCTGGAAGGTCTCGATCAGATGGCCGTGGCAATTCCACGGCCTTTGATGAGTCGATCTTTAAAATCCACACCCGACGACTCCCATTTTGATTCTCAATAGCACATGCAAGGGCCTTCTGATCCGGTGACCAAGCCAAGCACCGCTGTGGACTGGATGGAATAGAAATGGCACCCACCTTTTCGAATTTGGTGAGATCGAAAATGATGACTCGAAACTCGTTTGATGATCTCTCAACGTAGGCAAAAAAATTGCCGTCTGGCGACAAACTGACGGCAGCGTCGTTTGAAACGTTCTCTATGGTTTTAGTGATGTCTGGCTGAACGGTCCCAACCTTCGCCGTCTTAATGGTCTTGGGCGGGCTATAACGAAATGTGGGAGGTATATCCAAGGGGGCATCAGGGACTACAACTGGGGCCGGATCTTTTTTGATAGGCCTCCCAATGGTTGATAAAGGCACTGCAAGGCCGAGGCACGCGATGGACGCCAAAATCCCTGTTATCCATTTCGATCCAAAAACACTTCCGCTAGTCACTTCCAAATCCACAGTTGGAAGATGTGAGTTAAGGATGCGTGCGCCAAAAAGCCCACCGATAAAACCGCAGAGAATAGATGGGAGTATGCAGGCAAGGCTTACACAGGAAGTGACCCACATTTGGTTTCTCAATAGCATGTCCGCATTTGCTGTCACAGCGCTGCGAACATCCAACGTGGCCAACAAGTTTAGCAAAGCCCCAGAAAACAGGGCAGAAAACAGACCTGCGCTAATACCCATTCTCGAACCGAGTCCGGCCGAAAGCCTTTTTGATCTGAGGCCAGCAAAATTGCTCAGAGCAGCAATCACTCCGGCAAGACAGGATGCGGATAAAACTAACAAGAGCAGTTTTTTTGGATCAATTTCCTTCAAGTCAGTTTTGACAAGACTTCGAAAAATGACAGCCAGCCCTCCTATAATGGCCCCGACAATGCAGGCACGGATTCGAGTCGATTCCGTGATTTTCGCTTGGTATGATGCCGACACGAATGGTCATTTATCATAAGAATCAGGTCATGACAAGAGTTTATGATCGTCCTTTGACTTAAGCTTACGTGGTCTATTCACGGCTCGAAAAGAAACAAAAACTGTGCTTAGGATAGCAGCTTTAGAGGCGGCATATTGGCGAGTTCTGCCACACGTATCATTATTCTCGCGTGCGGTATTTCCGTGGCATGTTCAAATTCACGTAGCGTTTGAGGCGTTACCCCGAGGGCTGAGGCCAGTGCTTTCTGATCCATTCCTTGGAATCTTCGCGCTTTCAGAATGCTATCGGACTCCTGATTTTCTTGAAAAGGATAATAGCCCAAAAAGCCCAACAATCGCGGCCACTCAGAGATCACTGGCTTGCGAACATCACGCTCCCAACGGTCATAAACCTCGCGCAGAGTGCCTAATCGCAAGGCTACATCCTCTTGTCGAAGGGAGAGGCGTATTCGTCTGTTTCGAAGATGTTCCCCAAGAGTCAGCGGGTTGGATTTCACACCTTTCTTCCTCATAATGAACGCATTAAGTCGATTTAAATCAACTTGAATAGCAAAGTAGCAAAATGGCAAAATAGGATGATACGTATTTTGAATGAGTGATGGGGCGTGAAAGCTACAAGCAGGCATGGAAACTCCAGTCAAATTCGGCGCTTTCCTGACAGGCATTCGCCACTCCAGTCCGCAGCATTATGTCTCAGTGACTTAGAACACACACTCCGCATCAGATGACAATCAAATACGAAACGGGCGAATTTCAGGAAGACGGAGCGCTCGACGAGCGAGACTCATTAATTGCTTGGCTGGTCCAGCGTATTGAAAGTACCATCAGCCTCGAAGGGTTCGGTGGCATGGACGTTTTCGGAGTCCGAGCCGATATGGCTATGCTGGCCACGATCATCGGTTCACATGGAGGCGAACATCTCATCAAGCGAGTTCAAGTTATAGGGTGGGCTCAGCGAATCGACGAGCCATTTACGAATGAAAGCATGCGGGGGTTCACAGGTTGGCCAGACGCAGCATGGGACGAGTGGCGATGCGGTTGCCAGAAGACCGTTCAAAACCTTATCAACGTTCTTCATGATTAATCATGATTCTCCCAATACCGCCTAACCATACGCTTTAGCGCCTCCGCCCTTACGCTCACCTTGCTCAAAGCATACTGCTACAGCAACTGGCTCCTCCGCACCATTTGCTCTCGCCAGTCAAGAAGACGTCAGTATTCAGGAAAGATGGCAGGTGTCGGGAAGCGGTCTTCGTGTTTGAATTTCCCGCTGTCGAGGTACTCCTCCCGTGGCATGTGAACATCGGGCCAGTCCGCTGGACGGATGCGGATGACTCGGGTGGGGCGGATGCCTTCGGTGATGAGGTCCGTCTCAAAACGAATCTGGATGCCGCTGCTGCCTAAGGGAATGTCATCGGAGGATGCTGTGACATCTAGCAGCTTGCCGCGTGAGGCCATCTGTGCGGGGCCGGAAGTGCCTCCTTCCGTATGTTTCAACGTGTTCTCCGCCCCATTCATGAGGGCTGTGATGCCTTTCTTGAAATCGGCGTAGATGGCTGGGTCCGCTCCTCCGAACAAGGTTGCAGTCACGGTGGCGCGGCCAAACTTACCATACTCGACGGCATCCACCCAGGCGGGCATCCAACGGCTGCGAATGAAGGCTTTGTGCGCCTCGGTCTGGAGATGGGAGGATCGTTGCATGGCGGTGTCATCCAGCCAGATGTCCGAAATGTGAAAGCGGGTGAAAACACCCCCTGGCGTGGGCTTCCAGGTGATCCCCAACAGGACGGCCTGGCCGCCGAGGGATTTCTGGCCACTGGCGGGCCAGGTGCCTTCGGCGATCATGTCAGCCAGGGAGAGACATTCTCGGCCACGCCAGATACGAGTGGCTGCATCGAAGGTCAGGTTTTCC
>DMMK01000284.1 GCA_003453085.1 Verrucomicrobiales bacterium | reverse complement strand
GGTTCACCGTGACGCGGGCCGTGAGCGTGTTCTCTTCACTGACGAGCCACCGGGCCAGACCTAGGCGGTTCTTGGGAGCTTCAGGCCTCAGCTTGCCCAAGGCCACCGGCACGGCGGCATCGACGGCCTCACCCACCTGGTCATACTGACCGCGCATGAGGATGTTGGCCATCGGCGGTGTATCCATTTTCTCTTCCTGAATGTGGGTCAGCGGACTGCGGGCCTTGATGGCGGCGAGTTCGGCCTCCAGTTTGACCGATGTTTGGTTGGCCGACTGATAGCCCGCATGGCGGGTAACGAGGTAATGCTCAAAAAGAGCCTCTTTTTGCTTCGGTCCACGTTTGGCCGAGGCAAGCATCAGACGCAGAGGGCCCACCTTCGAGATGGTCTGGATCTCAGCGGCAGAAAGAAGGCGGTCATAGATGCGCACATCCTGCACAGAGCCTTCATGGAAGACCTGCACATGGCTGCGCTGGCCGATGCGTGTGGGCGTGGTCGTCTTGATGCTGCCCTTCAGATCGTTGTTGTCGATCTTCAGTTCCTGGGCCACGCCATCAATGTACATCTTCACTCCCTGGGCCTTGCCTTTGCCATCATAAGTCACAAACACATGCTGCCAGACGCCAGGGCGGATGCTGGGTTTCTTGGTACTGACCTTCAGGGCATCGTCTGGCCAAGTATTGACGATGTGGACGGAATAGGTGCGGTCATTCTGATAAAGATCCCAACCGCGATAGCCGCCTTTTTCATCCATGCGGGCCAGGATGCCGCCGCTCATGCCGACTTTGCCGGCACGCACCCAGGCACCGTAGCTGAAGGCCTGGTCCTTTTCAAAATTGCCCACGTCACCGATTTCAAAGGTGCCGTTTGTCTTCATGATCGGCGCAGGGCCGATCTTGCCATCCGGTTTCCAGGAGACTTCCCCTGTGGCCTTGAATTTCTTCGTGGCGCCGCAGGTGCCGATCACTTCGCTACCCACGCCTTCGTTCAGTGGCACGTGGGCCACCATGCCTTTGGCAGGCACATCCTTGTCCAGATCTTCGGGCTTGGCGGAGGTCAGCCACTGGTCAAACTCGCCCGTAGCCAGCTTGCGATTCTCATTCAGCTTGGTCTTGATCGTGGCGATCTCTGTAGGAAGGGCCTGCCAGCGTGGACGGTCCTTGTCTTCTGGGAGCACCAGAATGGGGCCATTGCCATCCTTCACATTGCCGTCCTTGGGCTTCTGCGTGGTGTTGCGGAAGAAGGCGGCGAGGGAGTAATAATCGCGCTGGGAAATGGGATCGAACTTATGATCGTGGCACTGAGAACAATTGGTGGTTAGGCCCATGTAAACCCAGCCGAGCGTCTGCACGCGGTCGGAGGCATAGTTGGCGAGGTTTTCTTCATCAATCGTTCCGCCTTCATTGGTGGTGATGTTGCAGCGCTGGAACCCCGTGGCAATGAGCTGGCTCTCCGTCGGTTTTGGCAGGAGGTCACCGGCAATCTGCTCGACGGTAAATTGATCGAAAGGCTGGTTGCCATTGAAGGCCTTAACCACCCAGTCACGGTAGGGCCACATTTCCCGGGGCTTGTCGAAATGCAGTCCGTGAGTATCGCCATAACGGGCGGCATCCAGCCAGTAGCGGGCACGATGCTCGCCATACTGGGGGGACTTCAAAAGCTCATCCACCAATTCATTGTAGGCGACATCGGACAGGCGATTGCCTTCCGCCTTTTTCAGGTATCGCTCCACCAGTGCTGGGACAGGAGGAAGGCCGGTGAGGTCCAGGGCGACGCGACGGATGAGCGCATGGGCCTCCGCTTCGGGCGCAGGCTTGAGTCCCAGGTTCTCCAGCTTGGCGAGGACAAAACGGTCCACAGGAGTCTTTGCCCAGGCCGTATTTTTGACTTCCGGCTGTGGAGCACGCTCAGGCTTGATGAGCGACCAATGCGGCTGCCAGGGTGCACCTTCTTCGATCCAGGCCTTAATCTTGGCAATCTGCTCCGGCTTCAGCTCCTTGTGAGATTCCGGCGGCGGCATGATCTCGTCCTCATCCTTAGAAAGCAGGCGCTGATAGAGCGGGCTTTCTTCGGGTTTGCCTTTGAGAACGGTGGGTGATTCGCCTTCCTTGGCGGTGAAGAAACCGGCCTCGGTATCGAGCCGAAGCCCGGCTTTGCGAGTACCCGGATCGGGACCATGACAATGGAAACAGGCGTCTGCCAGAATAGGGCGAATGTCTTGATTGAACATCACCCGGCCCGTATTGGCGCCAAAGAGGCTGCCATGAAGGGCAATAAAACCTAATGTGACATGGAGACGTACTAAAGTCATGGTTATGGAATTACGGGAAGGCTAACAATATCTTACGCCAAGATGGCTTTTTTTGATCTTGGTCACACGCCAGAATCAAAATGGGCGGGACCTTGCTCAAAATATGCCAAGGAAGGCAAGCCGATGGTGAGAGAAATGACTCAGGCGACGATCTCGCGGATCACCTTGCCAAAGTCGCGCTCCAGGCGTTTTCGACCGGGGATTTCCAGCCGGTGAGGATTGAGACCTAACAAATGAAGGATGGTTGCGTGGACATCGGTGACGTAATGCGGATGCTCGACGGCATGAAAGCCCAGCTCATCCGAGGCCCCATGAATGGTGCCGCCTTTGATGCCGCCTCCAGCCATCCAGACACTGAAGGCAAAGGGGTGGTGATCGCGGCCATCGCTGCCCTGGGTGCCGGGAGTGCGCCCAAATTCGGTGGCAAAAACCACCAGAGTATCCTCAAGCATACCTCGCTGCTTCAGATCCTTGAGCAGACCGGAGATAGGTTTGTCCACCTGCTCCGCCAGCTTCGAGTGGCTGCTTCTGAGCCCTGAATGGGAATCCCAGGCTCCTGCGGCCCCATCACCATGCTGGATTTGGATGAAACGGACGCCGCGCTCCACCAGACGGCGG
>DMMK01000040.1 GCA_003453085.1 Verrucomicrobiales bacterium | reverse complement strand
GATGACAGCGAAGCCCATCATGAAACCAACGACGAGGCAGTTGCGCTGGTCATAGGACATGCCGGTGAAGCGCGGCCACCACATGCGGAAATCGGCGATCTGGCTGCCATCGGGCATGGTGGCGACAAAGGCGACCTTCTCAAAAGCCGGGCCGAGCTGCCAGCCGAGCCAGGCGAATCCCAGCATGACCGGGGCGATGATGAGGTACTCCGTTCCTTTCGGCAGGCGATTGCGATAGACGATGGGCATGCGGCCCCACAATACGCCCAGAAGGCTGGCGGAAATGGGGATGGAGATGACCAGCAGAATGACCGAGGGGACGCGGTTTTCGATGAGCGGGGCCAGCCACAGGGCGGCGAGGAAACCCAGCACGACGGAGGGCAGGGAGGCCATGATTTCCATCGCCGGTTTGACGATCTTTTTCATGCCAGGTGCCAGGAACTGGGAGGTGTAAATGGCGGCCAGCAGGGCGATGGGCACCGCAAAGAGCATGGCGTAAAAGGTGCCTTTCAGGGAACCCATGATCAGGGGGATGAGGGAGAGCTTCGGCTCAAAGTCATCCGTTCCGCTGGTGCTCTGCCACTCATATTTAGGCCCGGCAAAACCCTCATACCAGACTTTGCCAAAGAAGGCGCTCCAGCCAGCTTCAGGGTGCGGATCGCTGATTTCGTACAGGTGCATGCTGCCCTGGGTATCGAGGAAGCCGATGTGCTCCGCCTTGGCATCCATGGCTACGGACACGGCCTCGAAGGGCAGCTTCACACTGCGGCGCACGCTGGCGGTGGTGGCGTAGCAGAGGGCGCACTCTTTGGCATTGCCGACGAGGAAGGATTTGTTCCGCTGGCTGGCGCGATAATAGGTGATGGGGCCATCGAGGGGCTGAAATTCCTTGGTCTGGCCAAAGAGTCGCATGGTGCCGCCCTCGGGTACAAAGAGGCTGAAGATGCGGACTTTCCCCTGCTCATTGTAACAGACGAGGCTGACCTGGCCGAAGAGGTAATCCACTCCGGAGACCTGGCCGCCATCGAAGGGCTTGAAGCGCTGGCGCAGTT
The DNA here is from genome assembly GCA_003453085.1 of Verrucomicrobiales bacterium. GTDB lineage: Bacteria > Verrucomicrobiota > Verrucomicrobiia > Verrucomicrobiales > Verrucomicrobiaceae > Prosthecobacter. The sequence continues at coordinate 2,143 of DMMK01000040.1, read as the reverse complement.
CCCAGCCACTGCCCAGGCGGTAAAAATACAGCACCTCTCCGGCATCGGTGAGGATCACGAGGCTGTCGGCTGTGCCCGCGACGAGGACGCGCTGAGGCTTGGCCCCGGCGAGGAGGGGGGTGAGGTCTTCGCGGGCGTCAATTTCGGTCTTGCCTTTGCCCATGAGGCTCTTTTTTTGCCGCAGGCTCATGGTGGTGAGTTGGGGCTGGCCATTGACCTCCTGGATGGCAGCAAAGAGCTTTTCGTCACCCGAGTCGGCGTAGTCCATGTCTAGCACGGGAGTGGGAGTGGTGGTGGGGGCTGGTGCTGCGGCGGCGGCCTCGCGCAAGGGCAGCAGGGGCTCGGCCTTGACTGCGGGTTTGATCAGGGGTTTGCTCTGGGCCTGGTACTCAGACTGGTAATGGATGCCGACAAAGCCCACCTGGCCATCTGCCGTGCCGATGGCCATGCGGCCTGTGACAGGATCGTGACGTTTCGCAGTGATCTGGGTGCCTGCGGGCAGGCCGGTGGGCAGGCGCTGGGCGGGGCCGCCTTTCACAGGCTGGAAAACGACCTCGCTACCACCATCGAAATAGAAGGGCAGCTCCGACCATTCATCCAGGCCCACCAGGGCACCGGTGGGGGCGGAAAGGGCGATCTTGGTCTTTTCCTCCACCCGTGCGCCCTGGAAAAGAGGGGCGATCTCCAGCGCGATGAAAGCAAAGATGCCGGAGACGGCGACGATGATGCCGATGCCACCGAAGACGATGGCCGAGTTCATGAATCGGTCCCAGCGCAGCGTGCCTTTGGAGACAATGAAGCGTTCTGGAACGGGGCGCGATGCACCCGGTGTCTTCGTGGCGGGTACGTCTGAGGGACTGGGCGACATGCGGGAGGAGACCGGGTCTTACCGACCCGAGTGGCTAGAAAGACGGTGGTGGCCCTTTTTGCAAATGACAAAAACGACGCAAAGGTGACGGAATTGTCACATTGGGTGGCGGGTAAAGCGATGCCAAAGACCGGGTGTGACGAGATTTGCGCAAATCGGAGAGGCGTGAATGGAGCCTGGGCTGCGAAGAGTGTGGATGAAGTGATTCATTCCGAGGCTGGATAGTCCCGGCATTCGGCTCTTTTTTGACGAGTTTTTGGAGAAGCGACCTTGCCCAGCGGCGTATCGCCCTCTACCTACCCAGTCTAACCCAAACCAAACGATTATGGCTCATACACTGCCCGCACTCCCCTACGACAAGACGGCGCTCGAACCGCACATTGACGCCACCACGATGGAGATCCATCACGGACGCCATCACAATGCCTACGTGACGAACCTGAACAACGCCATCGCTGGCAAGGCCGATCTCGAGGCGCTTTCCATCGAAGACCTTTGCAAGAAGATCAGCAGCGTGCCTGCCGACATCCAGGCAGCTGTTCGCAACAATGGCGGCGGTCATTTCAACCACAGCCTGTTCTGGAACATCATGGGCCCGAACGCCGGTGGCGCCCCAACGGGTGAGCTGGCCGAAGCCATCAACGCCGCTTTTGGCAGCTTCGATGCCTTCAAGGAAGCTTTCGCGAAGGCAGGTGCCACTCGTTTCGGCTCCGGCTGGGCATGGCTGGTGGTGAAGGACGGCAAAGTGGCCGTGACCTCCACCCCGAACCAGGACAATCCCCTCATGGACGGCAGCGGTACCCCGATCCTGGGCTGCGATGTCTGGGAGCACGCCTACTACCTGAAGTATCAGAACAAGCGCCCTGACTACATCACCGCCTGGTGGAATGTGGTGAACTGGACGGCTGTGGCTGATCTCTTCGCCAAGGCCAAGTAAGCCTCGCTGGATAAAACTTTGAAGCGGGACCTTCGCGAGAGTGTCCCGCTTTTTTGTGCCCAGCTAGAATGGGGGATGACGAAAGAGCCACCGCACTTTTGATTGAAGCGGCGGTTTCAAACCGATACTGTTTCCCTATGCGTTTTGTTTTGCCCTTCCTGTTTGCTGCCACGCTCCATGCTGAGAACTGGCCGCAGTGGCGGGGACCGCGCCTGGATGGCACAAGCCAGGACCGGGGATTTCCCACGGAGCTGACGGAAAAGACGCTGGCCTGGAAGGCGGAACTGCCCGGGGAAGGCCATGCCTCGCCCATCGTCTGGGGGGACCATGTTTTCACC
>DMMK01000506.1 GCA_003453085.1 Verrucomicrobiales bacterium | reverse complement strand
GCCTTGTTCAGACCCAGCAGCGCCTGGCCCTCGCCACCGCCGCACATCATGAGGATGTCGCCATCAATGACGGGAGAGGCCGCATTCTGCCACTTGATCTGCACGCCAGCGTTCTTCTTCATCACGTCGTGGCTCCACACCGGTTTACCGGTCGCCGCTTCGAAGCAGAACACACCCAGGTTGGCATCAATGGCATACACCTTGCCCCCATCCACCACCGGGGTGGAGCGCGGGCCGTCGCCGCCTTTGTTGTCTTGAGTGCCGGCATCACCGCCGCCATCGTATTTGCCGATCACGGTCAGGGGTTTTCTCCAGACTTCTTTGCCGGAGAGCACATCCAGGGCCACCAGCACCTCGCCCGTGTTGCCGTCCGTTTCGCCAGTGACGATGGTGAAGGCTTTGGCCCCTGCCACGGCAAAAGAACTGAAGCCCGTCGGGGTTTCCGTCTTCCAGACTGTCTTGATAGTGGCACCTTTCCAGTTGGCGACCTTGGCGGCCGGCGCGGTGCCGTCATTGTTCGGGCCGCGGAATTTGCCCCATTCTGCGGGGGTCTGGGCGGATAGGCTGGCCGCCGCGAGGAGCGAACCACTGACGAAGGTGAGGGTGGGGCGATTCATAAGATGAAGTTGCAGGGCCGTGTGTAACGGGCACGCACGCATGAGTCTTGCGAAACCCCGCCCTCACGGCAAGCAAAGACGTGGGGAAATCACAGCCCGTCCAACTGGCGCAGCACTCCGCCATAGTAGCCCTGCACCATCGAAATGATGCGATAGACCACAAACATCACCACCAGGCCATAACCGATCTTCGGCAGCCATTGGGAGGCGCGCTCCATCGCCTGGGCGGCCTCCACCGTTTCCGCCGCCGCCCAGCGGGTCATTTCCTCATCCAGCTTGCCCACCTCCTCCGCCGTGGCGAGGGCATTGACAAACTGCGGATCGAAGGTGCCCGACTCCGCCAAGGATAGGGCCAGCGGTTCGCCTTCGGCCTCGATCCGGGCCGCAGCACTGAAGGCCCCCTGCCTGAGCTGGCCAGACTGCGAGGCCTCCCCCGCCAGGCGGCAGATGGCAGACATGCGCAACGCCGCCAGCAGCCCGGCGTGAAAGACCTGGCAAAACCGCGCCAGTGCCCAGTGATTTCGGGCCTGGCCGATCCAGGGAACGCGGCCCAGCCACCGATCCACCGGGGCGGACTCTAGCGCCTTTTTTTCCAGCCACCGCCACAGCAGCCAGATGCCAGCCAGTCCCGCCCATAGCATCACGAACCACACCAGCACCCGTGACAGAAAGCCCGGACCTTCGGTGGCGACAAAGGCCGTGGGAATCTCCGGCAGCACGATGGCCATGTGCAGGAGCACCATGGGGTAAATCATGGCACTGCGCATCTGCCTTGCTGCGGCTTCGGCGGCTGCATAATAGCGGGCCAGATGGGTAAAGGCGGAACTCAGCCTGCCGCTGCTTTCGCCCGCCTCGATCAGGCCCAGCTCAAGTCCGCTGACGAGCTTTTGGTTATGCTGGCGGATGGCTTCGGCGAGGCTCAGGCCCTCCGCTAGGCCCCGCTGCATACCTTCCAGATAGCTACGCCGCTCCGGGCTGCACTTCTGGGACAGCAGCAGCGCCAGCGAGCGGTCGAGGTGAAAGTCCGCCTGCGTCAGCTTGGCCAGCTCGCGATACAGCACGGTCTTTTCCGCAGATTTCATCGCTGCATCATCGTTAGAGGGGGGAAAGAAGCGAGCTTAAACCGGGCTGCGGCCCCCCATGGCGTGCTCATAGGTGCGCAGAAGTTGTACCACGCTGCGTTCCCAGCTCAGTTCATGGGCCAGCCGGTTTTGGCCGATCTGGCCCATCTCGGCCCGCCGTGGCGCATGATCCAGCAGTTCCAAAATGGCGTCACCCAGCCTGGCGGCTGAGTTTTCCATGACATACAGCGCTGCCTTGCCTGCGGAGTAACGGCCCTCCCGGGTGCCGAACATGACCTGGGCTTTGCCAAAGGCCATGTACTCCAGCGTCTTGTTCATCGTGCAGTGGTCGTTGTAGTTGTTGATCGGGTCGCAGGCCACTCCCAGGTCCATCGTTTTCAGCGCGGTAAAAAGGTATTCATTGGAGACCCGGCCCGGCATGGCCACGCAGTCTTGCAGCTCCAGGTCATCGCGCAGTTTCACCAGTTCCGCGTGCTCGGGACCGCTGCCCATGAGCACGAACTGCACCTCCTGGCGGCCGCGCAAATTCACAATGTGGCGGGCGGCCTCGATGAGGTAATGCACACCGTCCGCATTGCCCATGACACCGATGTAGCCCACGAGAAAACGCCGTCCGTTCTTCATCTTTGGGTCGGCCGGTACATCGGTGGGCAGCTTGTTCGGGGCCGTGCGCACGATGAAGACCTCCTCCTCTTTTTTGCGCCCGCGTTTTTTCACGGTTGAGAGCACGCTCTCGTTCGTCGCCATCACCGCATCGGCCAGGGCCAGGGTGCAGCGCTCCGCCAGGCGGACGGCACGATACAGAAGGCCGCGCCTGCCAAACTTGGCTTCAAACATTTCCGGCCACAGGTCGTGAACATCGTAGATCACCTTGACCCCGGCCAGCAGCTTGAAAGGCAGCGCCACCAGGAATAGTAGATCCGGTGGATTGCACAGGTGGATCACATCGAACCCGCCGCGCCGCCAGGCTTTCAGCGCGCAGCCAAACTCGCCCCATAGAGCCGTGGCATATTCGAAGATGAAACCCCGGATGCCCCGCGCCTCGTCACTGATCCAATGTCGGTAAATCCGGATGCCATCCAGCACTTCTTCGGGTTCCGTGTAGCCGCGCATCTGCGGGCAGATGACGGTCACCTCATGGCCCGCGTCTCTCAGGGCGCAGGCTTCTTGCCAGACACGCCGATCCAGCGGCACGGGCAGGTTTTCGACTAGGATCAGGATGCGCAGTCGGGACATCGGGGGCAAGCCTTGCCGTGTCTGGCCGTTTCGCAAGCGTTTGTCCCGGTCAGCCCTCCAGGATGGAGGCGGAAACGCGGGCGATGATGTGCCCCTGGGGATCGCGGACGATGACTTTGCCATGTTCGACCACGGGTGAATCGCCCATCGCTTCCACGTAGTCGGTCGCCAAATCCTTGCCACAGCCCAGCAGCTGACACAGACGGGTGACGCGGGCTTTGAATTCGGATTCTGTCATAGAGACCTCATCTGTAACCCTGTTCCCTCGCACGCGCTAGCCAAAAGCAGCGGGACCTTTGGCATCCTTGCCGCTTCCGGGTCACGGCGTTTCACCGTCCACCCCCGGAGATGGGCAGCAGGCATTCAGCCTCAGGCGAAGCGTTTATGAAGCCGATATTTGGGGTTGAATGAAGTTTTAGCCACGCCATTTCGCCGTAGGACGGGCACTGCTGCCCTCGTTCTGGAGGCATGCTTTTGCGTTTTCTGTTTGTTCTGGCCATCTCTCTTCCATGTTTCGTGGTGGCAGCCCCGCCTAACGTCATTTTTATCATCAGCGATGACCAGGGGTATCCGGATCTGGGCTGCATCGGTACGAAGCCTGTGCTGACGCCGAACCTGGACAAGTTGGCGGCCGAAGGCGTGCGCGGCAGCAGCTTTTACGTCACCTGGCCTGCCTGCACCCCCTCACGCGGCAGTGTGCTGACGGGGCGTTACCCGCAGCGCAACGGCCTCTATGACATGGTGCGCAATGACTTGGTGAACTACGGACATGCCTTCGGTGCTGAGGAATACGCGGTATCTCCCGAAATGACGCTGGGCCTGGATCCAAAGGAGGTCACGATCGGCGACATGCTGAAGAAAGCCGGGTATGCCACGGGCTGCGTGGGCAAGTGGGACATGGGGCAGGCCAGGCGCTATCTGCCGCTTCAGCGTGGCTTTGATTTCTTCTACGGCCATGGTAACAACGGCGTGGACTATTACACTCACGAAAGATACGGCGTGCCTTCGCTCTTTCGCGGCAATGAACGGACGGAGGAGGACAAAGGCACCTACATCACGGACCTGTTCCGGCGGGAGTCGCTGCACTTTGTGAATCAGCACCTGGGCCAGAAGCCCTTTTTTCTCTATCTGGCCTTCAATGCTCCTCACAGCGCCTCCTCATTCCCTGAAAATATGGAAGCCGGGAAAAAGAAAAGCGGCGTGGGCGTGCAGGCACCGGAGAAGTACGTGGCCCTCTACCGTGACCAGGTGAAAGACGACAAACTGGCCCGTTATTATGCTGCCGTCACCTGCATGGATGAGGCCATCGGTGCGCTGATGGAGGCGGTGGACAAAGCCGGGCAGAAGGACAACACGATCTTTCTTTTCATGTCCGACAACGGCGGCAGCGGCAATGGCGGCAATGCCCCGCTGACAGGCAGCAAAAGCACGATGTGGGAAGGCGGGCTGCGCGTGCCCTTTATCGCCCGCTGGCTGGGGAAACTGCCCGCAGGCAAAGTCACCGACGAATTTCTGACGGCGCTGGAGCTGGCGCCCACACTGCTTGCAGCCACAGGTGCCAAAGCCCCGCCAGAAATCACGCTGGATGGCTTTGACATGCTGCCCGTGCTGCGTGGTGAGGTGCCATCACCCCGCCAGAACATGTTCTGGCAACGTCGTGGCGACAAAGCAGCCCGTGTGGGGCACTGGAAGTGGATGGAGTCCGCCAAAGGCAAGGGCCTCTACGATCTGAGCAGCGACATCGGAGAGAAAAAAGACCTCTCCAAAAACAGGCCGGAGGTGCTGAAAATGATGCAGGATAAATTTGCCGCCTGGAGAAAGACCATGGATGAAACGGAGCCTCGCGGCCCCTTCCGTGACTACTGATGATGTGGGGTGGAATATGCTTTTGGTTAGGCTATGTTCCGCCCTTCATGTTTTTTATCGCACGCTTTTCCCTGGCCATGCCAGACTGAATTATGCCCACCCTTGTCTTGCTCAACGGAACGGCCATCCTGCCTGATGGCCTGATCGAAAATGCCATGGTAGTTTGCCAGGACGGCATCATCACCTCCGTGGGCCCTGCACGGAAGAAATTGCCTGCCGGGGCCGAGGTCATTGACGCCAAGGGTGGCTACATTTCACCGGGCTATGTGGACATTCATGTTCACGGTGGGGCCGGGGCTGACTTTATGGATGGCACGGTGGAGGCCGTACGCACAGCCTGCCAGGCGCATGCCCGCCACGGTACGACCACCCTTTTTCCCACGACGACCACGGGTTCTCCCGCCCAGATTGAGTCCATGCTTTCGGCCTGTGCGGTCTTTCGAAAGAACCGTTCTGTGAATGATGGGGCAACCATCGCCGGGGTGCATCTTTACGGCCCGTTTTTCGCGGAAGACAAGGTGGGTTGCCACTCCTCTGAAGGTCGGCGTTCGCCTTCAGCGGCGGAATATCGCCGCTACTTTGAGACGGGTCTAATCCGTGTGGCCACTTGTGCGGCGGAACTCCCCGGAGCGGAGGCTTTTTATCGAGCTGCGCGGAGACGGCGTTGCCTGATCACCTGCGGCCACTCCAATGCGAGCTGGACGGAAATGGCACGGGCCTTTCGCGCTGGGATGCGGCACGTGGATCACTTCTGGTGCGCCATGAGTTCCGTCTCTTCCGTGCGTGCCCGGCTGGGCGTGCCCATGCAGGGCAGCATGCTGGAGTATGTGCTGGCGGAGCCAGAGATGAGTACAGAGGTCATCGCCGATGGTTGCCATCTCTCCCCCGAGCTCTTGGAGTTTGCGTGGCGGATGAAGTCGGCCAAACGTCTCTGCCTCGTCACGGATGCCAATCGCGCCATGGATCTGCCGCCTGGCAAATATCGCTTTGGGGCTGAGTCGGATGGCTCCTGGTTCGAAAGCGATGGCCAAGTGGGCTGGGCACCCAATGGCAGCCTGGCCAGTTCCATCATGGGCATGGACCATATGGTGAGGCACATGAAAAAGGTGACGAAGGTGCCGCTGGCCGACATCATCCGCATGGCCACCCTCACCCCCGCCGAGCGCACCGGCATTGCCCATCAGACGGGCAGCCTGGAGAAGGGCAAACGCGCCGATGTTTTGGTGCTGAACCGCAAGCTGGAAGTGAAACAGGTGTGGATAGGCGGGGAAAGTCAGGCGGGCAGCAGGTAGCCTTTTGCCAGCGTCTCATAGCTGCTGACCTGGCTCTGTTCCCAGCTTGCATCGCGGCCCAGTTCCTTGGCCATTAGACTGGCGACAACCGGGGCCGCCTCCAGGCTGGAGCGTGCATCCAGCAGCAGGGCGCGGGTGCGGCGTGACAAAACATCTTCCACCGTGCGCGCCATCTCATGCCGCACATGCCAGATGACCTCGGCTTTGAGGAACTCGAGTTTTGGATGGATGACTTCCCCCAGGGTGGGATCATTCAGAATCAACGCACGGATGCCCGGTGCATCACTGCCGTAATAATGTAGGTGGCTGGCTTCGGTCTCGGTGACGTCGGCCCCATGGATCTTCAGCTCGTGGGTGGCGCAGTAGCGGTGGTCCAGCGCACCGATCATCTCGGCGTGATCAATCACATCCTCTGCCATCTTGCGATACGTGGTCCACTTGCCACCAGCGAGGGTGATGAGTCCAGAGTCGGAGATGGAGATGAGATGATCCCGCGAGATGGCTGCCGTGGAACTGGCGTCCGATTTAATCAGCGGGCGCAGGCCTGCATACACGCTCAGTACATCCGCACGTGTGGGGTCACGGGTGAGGTAGCGGGTGATCTGGGTAAAGATGAACTCGATCTCCGCTTCCAGCGCGCGCGGTTCCAGGGAGGCATTCTCGACAGGGGTGTCGGTGGTGCCCACGACTACACGACCATGCCACGGCACGGCGAAGAGCACGCGCCCGTCATCCGTCTTTGGGATCATAATGGCGGTATCGCCCGGCAGAAATTCGCGTGGCAGAACGAAGTGGATGCCCTGGCTGGGGCTCAGCATCGTCTTGGCCTGGGGATCATCCATGCGGCGAACTTCATCGGCAAAGACGCCAGTGGCATTGATCACCACCTTGGCTCTCACCTCGGCTTCCTCACCCGTCTCCGCATCTTGCAGCCTCACGCCTGCCACATGAGGGCCTTCTTTGATCAGGCCTGCACAGCGCACGTAGTTCAGCACCACGGCACCCTGTTCCGCCGCTGTCTGCGCCAGATTGACCGCCAGCCGGGAGTCATCAAACTGGCCGTCATGATAAATGATGCCTCCCGTGAGGTCTTGTTGCTCAATGTTAGGCAATAGCTCAATGACATCTTCACGGTTCAGGTAGCGAGAAGGTTCCAGCCCCAGCTTGCCTGCCAGTCCATCATACACCTTCATGCCGATGCCGTAAAAAGGCCCTTCCCACCAGTGGTAGTTGGGAATTACAAAGGGCAGGCTGTGCACCAGATGCGGCGCATTCCTGCACATCAGGCCTCGCTCACGCAGGGCCTCCAGTACCAGGGAGACATTGCCCTGTTTCAGGTAGCGCACCCCGCCATGCACCAGCTTGGTGCTGCGACTGGAGGTGCCTTTGGCAAAGTCGGACTGCTCCACCAACAATACGGAATGGCCACGCACTGCGGCATCCACCGCCGCCCCGAGGCCCGAGGCACCTCCGCCTACGATGACGACATCAAAAGGTTCCGACCGGGAAGAAAGCCCAGTGAGTGAGGCTAGGCGGTTCATGATATTTTCAGGTTAACGAATGACGGCAGCTCTGCCGAGCACAATTCCTCGGTTCATCCATTCCTTTCACCCCCGGCACTTTCTCAGGCCTCAGGCGAGCTCTTTGAGACCTGCTTGCTCTGCCGCCTGCAAGACGAGTTTTTTACACCGACCTTTGAAGTAATAAAGGAGCGATAGGGTGTAGAGGCAGGTCATCATCAGGCCATTCCGAGCCAAAGCATGCCAGGGCCAGGGGGTCCAGAGGCCTGTAATCAGCAGCAAAATGACGCCCCCGTAGATGGCCAAGGCTGAATGACGAATGCGGATTAGTGAACGCACCCTCAGCAGTTCCTGTCCGTTGGAGTGATACTCCACCACAGACACCATGGCCGTAGACACCTGTCTTTGGGGGGCCACTTCAAGATCAAAAAGTCGCCAACCATCATCCGCTCTCTGGCTGAATTTTTGCTCCGCCACCATCGCCTGCAGCTTCTCCAAAAAAGTCGCACGGGTTTGATTCGTCGTACTCCAGAAACTCCACTCACCCGAAGAGAAAGTTGCTTTGCGTGGTTTTCCAGGAGTGCGGATATGTCGTGCAAGTTTGCGACCACCGGGCCAGCCATGCAGACGCACCATGCCCCGCAGGCGTTCGCATTCGCGCAAAAGGGGCTGTAGCCAGCATAGGCCTAACAAAAGGCATGACTCGCGTAGACTGAGTGAAAAAGGTGCGCGTGTTTGGGTTCTCAACCGACAGGCTGCGAGCAGCAAGGAGAAGCTCAGGATCAGGGCCGCCGATAGGGGTGAGTGGAGCATAAGGGCTGCGAGCAGCAGCACGACCCAGATTACCCCGCCCATCCAGTCCAGCCAGCAGCGAGGGCCCTGCCGGTAGATGCCCTGGAACAGTCCTTCCCCCAGGGGGCCGTGAAAGATGCTGCCTTCCTCCAAATGCAGTGCCGTAGCGCGGTCCCCGTAAATGCCGCCAAACCAGCGGGCTCCGCCCAGCGGCCCGAACCGCTCAGGGTGGTCCTTCATCAGCAGGGCTTCCGCCCGTCCATAACCGCGCTGCTGGCGGAGATAGGCGCTCACGGTGTAGCGGCGATGATGCCACACCATCGCTCCCGGGACAAAGTGCAGCCTGCCCCCGGCTTCGCGCAGCCGCCAGCAAACATCCACATCATCCCCCGCCACGCGGTATTGTGGCCGAAACCCGCCGATGGCCTCCAGGGCGCTTTTGCGGATGGCGAGATTGCAGCCAGGTAGGTGCTCAGCCTCGATGTCGGTCAGCAGCACATGGGCCGGGGCACCAGGGGCAGCGGCGACAACGGCCTCGGTTCGGTTTCGCGGTGGGGGCGGGATGTTCGGCCCTCCCGCAGCCGTCCATTGTGGATCTTCGAAGCCTAACGAAAGGTGTGTCAGCCAGTCCTCATCCACAAGGCAGTCATCATCCGTGTAGGCCAGGATCTCTCCCGTGGCCAAAGAGGCCCCCAGATTGCGTGCCACGCTGAGGCCTGCATGCTCCTGCCGCACATAACGGATCTGAGGGAAATCTTTGGCAATGCCAGCGATGTCCTTCGTGGAGCCGTCATCAATCACCAGCACTTCAAAATCTGGGTATCGCAGCCGGGCCAGGGACTCTAGGCAACCTCTCAACGTGGCGATGCCATTGTAAGTGCAGACGATCACCGAAATGCGTGGCTGGGGACGCGGCGAGTGTGCTGGAGCCCCCATCTTTATGCTGCCGCAGACGGGTCTTTCCTGCCTAACAGAATCCACCAAACCAAAGCGCCACTGCGTGATGGCTTCCCCTCCGCGGAACCATTCGTCGGTGTAGCTGAACCAGACCGTGCCTGCCACAGCTGCGTGATGACAGGATGACTGAAACCAGGCCCAAGTCTGCGCCTGAGCCTCTTCGCCATGGACCGCCACATCCAGGCCGAATTCGGTGATGACCAGAGGTTTGTCCCCCGCCAGATTTTGCAGGCGTTGCAGATAGGCGGCCAGGGCCTCGGGCTGCTCCAGGTAGAGATTCACCGCCAAGAAATCAGCCTGGGCAGGGATGAGGTATTCCGTGCTGGGATAGTTGGCATAGCTGAAGAGCTGATGCGGAGCCACAGCACGCGCTGTTTCAATCAAGTCATCCAGGAAATCACGCACCCGGCTCGGCCCCATCCAGCGCACCAGCGTTTTCTCGATCTCGTTGCCGATCACGAAACCTGCCACGCAAGGTTCATCCTTTAGACGCGAGACCGCCCCGACCACGGTCTGCCGGATCTCATCTTGCTGCGCCTTGTTGCGGAGGAAATCCACATGGTCTGTCCAGGGGATGCCAACCAACAACCGCAGGCCCAAGGCAGTGGCGGCCTGGATCACGGCTGGCGACGGCAGTTCATACAGCCGCACGGTATTGAATCCCAGTTTAACAATGTGCGCCAGATCCACCCTCAATGGTGCGTCTTCAGGAAAGGGTTCTCCGCGTGAGTTAGGCCGGAAGGGTCCATAACTCACGCCACGCATCCGCCATTTTTCTGCACCTGCGCGCAGCCATTTCCCACCCACCGTGAGGCGGGGGAAGGAGAATGAATCTGGCGGGGTGTCAGGCATCGGTTAGGAATCAAGCATGGACGCATGGCCGGGGAAAGCCATTCGCCTGATTTGGGCACCAGTATTTTCTGCTTGGCCTAGCTGAAGGCCGATGTTCTGGAAACCTTACAGGTTCTTCATGGTGCTGCCGATCTCCCTGGACAGCCCCTGGATGATCTCATTGTGATCCCAGCCTTCCTTTTCGTGCAGGGTGACTTTGCCCGGATGCGCTCCCGCGAGTTCACGGCTCATCTCGACAGGGATCACGTTGTCCGCTGTGCCATGGAAGATGACGACTTTGGCCCCTCGGTTCACCACATGGGCGAGGTGCTTCCGATTGTCAAAGCGGTGCAGGTTCACGTAGCACAGAGGCCATCCGAGGACTCGTTTGCCCATGTCAGTCATCGTGGTGAAGGGGGAGATTAGGAGCAATTTTTGGATGTGAAGGTCGTCTGCCGCCATCAGGCCTGCCGCACAGCCGATGGAATGAGCCAGGACGTGCAGGCGGGGCTGCATTTGTTCAGGGGGCAGCCGGAGATGTGAGGTGAGGGCCTGAACGGCGGCCTTGGAGCTTTCGCGGATGCGTTGGGGGCTGGGCGTGCCCTTGCAATCACCGTAGCCGGGGTAGTCCACCAGCAGGTACGCAAACTCCGGATCCCAGGCATCGAGGTAGTAGAGCCAATCAAAAGCGACCGTGCCATTGCCGCCAAAGCAAACCCAGATTTTTTTGGGAGATGGATCCCCGTTCCGGGCAGGGATGTAATTCGCCACCTGGCGGCCCTGGCCCGTTTCATACGGCAAAGCGATGCCGCGATGGCTGGTCAGTAACTGCCGATACCCTTCATCGTAACCCCGGGGGTAGTAGATCAGCTTCGACTGGCAGCCGAGCAGCAACAGAACTGGCGTCAGTAAAAGCAGGAAGATCAAACGAAGAAGTCGGGTAACAAGGCTCACAGGCGTATGATAGGCAGGTGCCGGGTAAGATAAACAAATCAAAAAAGCAGCCAACGCTGACAGAGACCGTCTCCGTCCTCTCCGCGTTGCATCCTCGTCTGCAAAAGTGGGTGGCGGGCTCTTTTGGTCAGCTCACCCAGGCTCAGGAATTGACGCTGCCTCACATTCTGGAGGGCCGCTCCGTCCTGCTTTCTTCTCCCACGGGCAGCGGCAAGACATTGGCGGGTTTCCTGGGCATTCTGGATCACTTGGTTCGTGCTCATGAGGCGGGAACCTTGGGCAGCGGCATTCATGCCATCTATGTGTCCCCTCTGCGGGCGCTGACCTATGACATTCAAAAGAATCTCATGGCCCCGCTGGAGGGGATGGGGATGGTGGAGGACATCCGCATCGGCCAGCGTACGGGCGATACTTCCGCCACAGACCGTGCGAAGCTGAAGCGCAAGCCGCCGCACATTCTGCTGACCACCCCGGAAAGCCTCGCCATTCTTTTGCCTCAGGCAGGCTGGGCAGAGGCCCTGCAAAGTGTGCGCTTTGTCATCGTGGACGAGCTGCATTCTTTGGCAGAGAACAAACGCGGTGCCCACCTCATGCTCAGCCTGGAGCGTCTCCAGCATCGTCTTCCGTGCCCGCTCATCCGCATCGGTCTCTCGGCGACTGCAGCGCCTTTGCCCCTGCTGGCGGAGTTGCTCGTCGGCACGGGGCGTGAATGCCAGATCATCGAGGCGCGCATGGAGCGTCGCCGTCGTGTGGAGGTGCTGTCACCCGTGCGGCGGAATCCCTATCCGCCTGCGGGCTACACCGCGCAGAGGGTGATGCAGGACATCGCGCAGATCGTCGAAAGAAACCGCAGCGTCATCGTTTTCTGCAACGCCCGCAGCATCACGGAAAGCGTCGCCATCCGCCTGAAAAATGCTTTGCCGGAGCTGGCTCCCAAGATTGAGGCCCACCATGCCTCGCTGGACCGGGATGTACGCCTGGAGGTGGAGGACCGATTGAAAAACGGCGATCTGCGGGCGGTCGTTTGCAGCACCAGTCTGGAGATGGGCATTGATATCGGCAGTGTGGACTGCGTCATCATGATCTCCACGCCCAAGGGTATCAGCCGTGCGCTCCAGCGTATCGGTCGCAGCGGGCATAACATCCACATGGCCAGCCACGGCATCCTCGTAGCCACCAATGTGAACGATCTCATGGAGTGCATCGTCTGTGCGGAGATGACACGCGCCGTGCAACTGGATGCCGTGCGCGTGCTGGAAAAGCCGCTGGATGTCCTGGCCCAGCACCTGGTGGGCATGGCGATGGAGGGCGGCTACACCCGCGAGGCGGCCCTCGCCACTTTGCGCGCGGCCTTTCCTTATCGTGACCTCACCGAGGAAGAGCTGGACAGCGTCTTGAACTACCTGGAAGGCGGGGGCCGTTCCTTGGAAAAGCAGTATCGCGAAAACTTTGGCAAAATCATCTGGCTGGATGACTGTCTCGCGGTGCCTAACAAAAAGGTGGAGCGTGAGTATCTGGCCAACATCGGCGTCATTCACACAGAGGGCATGGTCACCGTGTATCTGGGGAAAAGGCGGCTGGGACAGATCGAGGAAAGTTTTCTCAAGAGGCTCAAAAATGGCGACATCTTTGTCCTCGCGGGTCGCATGGTGCGTCTGCTGGAGAGCGGTGTGGGCGAAGCCAAGGTGGAAGATGCCATGGGCCGTCTGCCCACCGTTCCCTCCTGGAATGCAAACAAGATGCCGCTGACCTCGGGCCTCGCCCATGAAGTGGCGCGGTTAAGGACCGAGCTGGCTGCACGGGTGGGAACGGACAGCAACGAAGATGTTTGCGAATGGTTAGTCGAACGGTTTGAAATCTCGAACAGCAACGCCCTGGCCATCGTGCTTCATTGCCAGAACCAGCTCCGCGTTTCCCGCATCCCCACGGAGCACACGCTTCTCATCGAGCGTTTTGTGGATGACCGGGAAGGCAGCGAGGCCGACCTCGTACAGTTCTTTTTTCACACCCTCATCGGCCGCAGCGCCAATGATGCCCTCAGCCGCATCATCGCCTATCGCGTCAAAGAAGCCGTGGGTGGCAATGCCATGGTGACCATTGATGATTACGGCTTTTTACTTACCCTCCGCTCCTTTCAAAGTCTGGGACTGGAAGAGTGGAAAGTGATTTTCCAAAATGGGGATGCGGAGGCGGATATGAAGGCCTCGCTGCTACACAGCGAGCTGGTTAAATGGAACTTTCGCGGGGTTGCTCAGACGGGCCTCATGGTGCCACGCAACCGCCCTGGCCAGGACCGCAAGATCAAACAGCTTCGCTGGAGTTCGGAGATCCTCTTTCGGGTGCTGTCGGAGCACGAGCCCGACCACCCCTTGCTCGTCCAGTCCTACCGCGAGGCCACGCATACTTTCCTGGATCTGCCACGGGCCATGGAGTTCCTCCAGCGTGTTCCTGCCCTGGAATGGCAGCTCGTGGAGGTGCCGGTGGTCAGCCCTTTTTCCTTCGGTATTTTCGCCAGCAAGATCAAGGAGGGCCTCATGCTGGAAAACCCTGAGGAGGCCATCGAGCGCCTGTGGCGGGAGTATGAAAAGAAGGTCGGCGGGGCTGGCGATGCCCACTTGCCATAAGCCCCGGCTCCGGCACATTGATCATCATGTCCGATTCCCTCACTGCCGATATCACCCTGCTGGGCCGCTCCGAGCACCGCCTGCCTGCCTCACCGGATGAGGCGTCGCTGGAGACTTTCCCCAATCGCACGCCGGGCCGCAATTACACCATCCATCTTAGCGCGCCAGACTTCGGCTCCCTGTGCCCCGTCACTGGCCAGCCGGATGCCGCCCATGTGGAGATCCTCTACATCCCGGATGAGCGCTGTGTGGAGACCAAGTCGCTGAAATTCTACCTGGCCAGCTACCGCAATCACGCCTCGTTCAACGAAGCCATCGTCAATCGTATTCTGGATGATCTGGTGGCCGCCTGTGCGCCGAAGCAGGCCATCGTCCGTGGCCGATTCGTGCCCCGTGGCGGCATTCAGCTCACCTGCGAGGCCCGGCACCCCACCCGTGAAGTGCCGCTGGAGTGGCCTGCCGCTTCCCTGAGCACGGCTCACTGATCTAATCCCCGTATGTCCAAAGCCATCATCCTTCTCAGCGGCGGTCTTGATTCCACCGTTGCCCTTTACTGGGCGCGCCAGCATCACGAAGTGGTGGGAGCGGTGAGCTTTAACTATGGGTCCAAGCATAACGACAAGGAGATCACCCTCGCCATCTGGCATTGCGGCCAGATGGGCATCCCGCATGACACGGTGTCCCTGCCGTTTGTGAATGACCTCTTTGAGTCCGATCTGCTGAAAAGCGGCGGTGAGATTCCCGAAGGCCACTATGCGGATGAAAACATGAAACGCACCGTGGTGCCCTTCCGCAACGGCATCATGCTGGCCATTGCCTGCGGCATTGCCGAATCCCGCAAGGTGGATGCCCTCGTCATCGCCGCCCATTCGGGTGACCACGCCATCTACCCCGACTGCCGCGAGCCCTTCATGAAAGCCATCGGCGATGCCATGCGTGAAGGCACGTATGCCCGCACGGAGTTGATGCGCCCCTTCATTGACATGGATAAAACCTCCATCACCAAGCTGGGGCATGAGCTCGGTGTGGACCTCGGCAAAACCTGGAGCTGCTACAAAGGCGAAGACCTGCAATGCGGCGTCTGCGGCACCTGTGTGGAGCGCCGGGAAGCCTTCATCCTCGCTAGGATCGAAGACCCCACCGTTTATTCGCACGACTGGCCATTGCCCAAGGCACCGGGGGCGTGATGCGAGTACTCCCCCGTGACCTCACTAAAAATTGAGTTTCACACTTGGGGCGAAGACGTATAATTACAGCATGAGTGATTTGGTCACCTCAGTGTCTGAGCAAAAACGCCCAAAACTGCACAAGTTGATTGATCAGCTTCCCGCAGAAGAGCTGGAGTTGGTTGAAAGGCTTCTTGCTCGGCTGGAAATGGATCGTCTTTGGAAAGAAGTCCGTGAAGGGTTCTCTCAAGATTGGGCTTCAGGACAATATGAGCATTTGGATGAGGTTATCAGTGACGTGCGTAGAGACCTCCAGCAACACGTTGCATGATCGCCGTGTTGGATACCATGTGGTTCTTCAGGCCCTCAATCCCGATCACTCTTTCGCCTGCATCTTGAATGCTTGGTATCGAGGCACATTTACCTGGGCTGTTTCCACGGACATTCTTTTGGAATATCAAGAGGTGGTGATTCGGCAATCGGGCCAGGTACGCTGGCAGTCGTTGGAACGGTTGTTGAATCTTGCGGCCGCCTATGTCGGAAATGTGCAGCAGGTCTCACCTTCCTTTTTCTTTCGCACCATCTCAGCAGATCGCGATGATGATAAATTTGCCGATTGTGCCATTACAGTTCATGCAGATTTTGTTGTGACGAGTGATGCTCATTTTCGACCTTTGATTGGCAGCGGATATAAACCGCAGCCAATCTCTCCAGAAGAGTTTATTGCTCGATTCATTCGCTCAAAAGATGGGTTCAGTGAATGAGTTTCAGGAGTTGTTCTTGGGAGAGACGTAAAATCGATGTGTTCTTTTTTGATGCATGATCACCGCTCCCATCCAGCCCACTTTCACCGCTTGGCGGAGCAAGGCGCGTGAGCTGCTGAAGCAAGGCGTGCGGCCAGAGCAGGTGACTTGGGGGGATGTAAATGAGGGGGCGGGTCTGCTGCTGGAAGAAGCACCAGGGACCTACGTCGCGACGGTGCCGACGGAGATCAAGGTGCCGCCAGATTTTTTATCCCTGGCGGCCAGTGTCTGCGCCCACACCGATGAGCGGCGCTGGGCTATTTTGTATCGTTTGTTATACCGGCTAACGTTGGGAGGCGAGCGGCATCTGTTGCACCTGCCCAGTGATCCGGATACCCGCCAGTGTCAGGTGTGGGCGAAGGCCATCGGGAGGGACATCCACAAGATGCACGCTTTTGTCCGCTTCCGTCTCATCGGTCAGGATGAACATAGCGGGCGGGAGCAGTTCGTGGCTTGGTTTGAGCCCACGTATCGCATCGTTCGTCTGGCCACACCCTTCTTTGAAAAACGATTCGCGGGCATGGATTGGTCCATCCTCACGCCGGATGAATGTGCGCATTGGAATGGTGAGAAGCTGTTTTTCACCCCAGGGATGGACCGCAGCCAGGCCCCGGCGGCAGATGCGCATGATGATCTGTGGCGCACCTATTACCGCAGCATCTTCAATCCAGCTCGTCTGAAGGTGCAGGCCATGCAGTCGGAAATGCCGCAGAAATATTGGAAGAATCTGCCCGAAGCACAAATCATCCGCGAACTCATCGCTGGCAGCCAAGACCGGGTGCAGGAAATGCTGGATACGCCAGAGCGGCCTGCAAAACCCATTCCAGACAATGAGTACATCCGTTCTTTGCATGAGCGGCGGGAGGGTTCATAATCCTGGTCCTACCATGAAAAGACGCTTTTTCCTCCTCGCTGCCCTTCTGAGTTCCTTCACCTTCTCCGTCGCCGCTGAAGACGGTTTCGTGCCGTTGTTCGATGGCAAGACTATGACCGGCTGGCGCAATGCTTATGAATGGGGCAACATCGAAGTCGTCAATGGCGAGATCCACCTCACGGGCGAGAAGAAATTCTTCGTCGTCACCGAGAAGACTTACAGCGACTTCATCTTTGAAGGTGACATCCTGCTGCCCGAAGGCCAGGCAAACAGCGGTTTCATGTTCCGCGCCCATGTGCAGCCGAACAAAGTGTTTGGTTACCAGGCCGAAGTGGATGGCGATGCCAAGCGCAAGTGGTCCGGTGGCCTGTATGACGAAGGCCGCCGCATGTGGTTCATCAGCCCCATCAAAGGCAACAAAGAAAGCGAAGAAGCCTTCCGCGCCCGTGCTGGGGATGCCTTCAAACGCAACGACTGGAACACCTACCGCATCACCTGCAAAGGCAACAAGCTGAAGATCGAGGTCAACGGCGTGGTCACCACGGATGTTGAAGATGCCACCGATGCCAGCGGCGTCATCGCCATCCAGCATCACGGCGAAAAGGGTGCGACTTACAAGTTCCGCAACCTGCGCATCAAGGAGTTGAAGTAGTCTTTGTCGGCGTCGCGATGGTGGGCGTCAGCCTGCCGTCGCGATGTCTTCCTCTTTCTGCACTTCGGGGAAATGTCCCGTTTTGGCAAAGCGCTGCGTGCAGCTGCCATTGCCTCCACTGAGACGCATTTCGATGCCAGCGGCCTCTCCCATCGCACTGCTGACGTGGTAGCAGTGCTGGCAAAAACAGGGCACGATTTCACGCCCATGCTCGCGCAAAAAACGGATGGCCGGACAGGTCCGGACCTCGACCACCACTTCCTGGTCCACTTCGCTCACCTCCACCTGCGCTCCAGGTTCGGCTGCAAAGAAGGCACGCCAATGCCCGGCCACGGCACCAAGGCCTCCCGCTAACCAACTGTGCGTTACAGGCGCGTAGTAACCTCGCCCTAGCTCGGCCCAATAGCGTCGCAGGCCTTCTTGCCCGAGCTTTCGTTCGATGAAACGAAAGGTGGCATTCACTGCCGTGTAAAAATCCGCCGCACCGACGGGTTTCACATCGGTGTATGGCAACACGGATTTGGCTGGCTCAGCCGAGGAGGTTTCGGAGCTGTTCTCCATGGGTTTTGAGGTGATCGTGAACGGCCTAGAATGGCTGCTTGCGCTGCGCCATCATTCGGTAGCCTCCAAATACGGTCTCACGGACGGAAATCTCCCAGGTAGAATCCAGCCCCAGAGAATCCGGCAATTCCTGGCGCCGGAATCCTGCGCGGATGCTCACCTGCATGTCGTACCGGGTCACCCAGTTGAGCTGCGCGAGGCTGCAAAAAAGACGGCCCATGTAGGTGTGGATGCGGTGGCGGGCAGGTTCGGCGGCAAGGATCAGTCGGGTCTCTGGGGCGATGCGAGTGCCTAACAGCCGAAGTTGATCTGGCTGAAAGTGGTGCAAAAAAAGATTGGCGATGAGCACCTCTGAACTGGGAAGGTTTTGGGCAAACAAGTCGCCTTGCGTCCAGGAGGCATCCATTGGCCAGGAAGTGGGGGGTGGGGCCAGGTCAAAAGCATGGAGGTCCTGCGTTTTGCAGAGCCTTTGCTGGGCCAGCTTCAGCGACAGGGCTCCGTCCCCTGCGCCCAGTTCCGTGATCCGCCAGCCGGGCTCGCAATGCTGCCGCATCATGCGCGCGATCCAGCGGTGGTTGCCCATGATGCCATTGACCAGCAGCAGGTCCTGGCGGCTGCGCAGGGTGGCCGGGTCATCATGTGCCAGTGTTTCGAGGACCTCCGGCTGGACGCTGCGTGTTTGCATGCCCCTGTCTGCCACAGGCAGCTTCAGCGCACAAGGCGCACCCGGGCAAAGCGGCGGCTTTTGGCCGGATCAAATGGGACATCTTCCACCGCCACGGCCTGGTAGCTGCCATCCGTGGCCAGTACGGTCACCGCCTGCGTGGCATTGGTCCAGTTGATGAGGTCACTGCTGAACTGCACAGTGTAAGAAAGGGTGGTGTCGCCTGTGCGCCGCGTATGCTCCACTCTCAGCTTGCGCTGGTTGCCGCTGCCCACCACACGGACCTGCGGCAGTCCATACTGGGTGATGCTGCCGCCCTGGACCCTCAGGTGGGCCTGCGCGGCCAGGCGTGGGTTCGTTCCCAGCGCAAATTCGGTGAGGTTGGTGAGGCCGTCATGGTCGAAGTCTGTCTCCGGTGTCGCTTCCGGGCCCGTGAGCGAGTTTTCCGTCACCCAAAGGGCATAAGTATTCACCGGGGTGGTGTTTTGGACGTTGAGAGTCTTCACAGCCGCTCCCGGCAAGGGCGTCAGCGCCTCCCACCCATAGGTGCTGTATCCGGGGAAGCTGCCGCTGCCGTTCATCTGCAAATTCCAGCGATAGACCCCGGGTGGGCTGCCTTCTGGGAGGGTCACGCCCACCTGGTACGTGCCGCTGGCGATGTTGCCACTCACACGGTGGGTTTCCCCACGGAATGGTACGCTGACGACCGGGACGCCTGTGGGA
>DMMK01000282.1 GCA_003453085.1 Verrucomicrobiales bacterium | reverse complement strand
CCTTTGACCTCACCGGCCTGCCGCCCACCCCAGCGGAAGTGGCGGCCTTTTCCAAAACCTCTTATGAAGCCCAGGTGGATCGCCTGCTCGCCTCACCCCATTTCGGCGAGCGCATGGCCATGGCCTGGCTGGATGCCGCCCGTTATGCCGATACCGACGGCTTCCAGGCCGATGCCAACCGCACCAACTGGCCCTGGCGCGACTACGTCATCCAGTCCTTCAATGACAACAAACCCTTCGACCAGTTCACGCTCGAACAGTTCGCCGGCGACCTTTTGCCCAATGCGACTGCCGAACAAAAAGTAGCGACCTGCTTTCACCGCAACCACATGACCAATGGCGAAGGCGGCCGTGACAAAGAAGAGTCCCGCGTGGACTACGTCATCGACCGCGTGAACACCATGGGCACCGTCTGGATGGGCCTCACCCTCGGCTGCACCCAGTGCCACTCCCACAAGTTTGATCCCATCTCCCAGCACGACTACTACAGCCTCTCGGCCTTCTTCAGCCAGGTGGGCCGCAAACCCACGGCCATCGCTGGGGAGGACCTCATCTTCCACAAGCGCGGCATTGCCCAGACTGAAAATAAAAAGACACGTCAGCCAGTCAAACCCGCCGCACTCGGCAGCGACACCCTCGATATTCCTGCGGATGAAGATCCACGCCTGAAACTGGCGGATTGGATGAGCCAACCGTCCAACCCATTCTTTGCCAAGTCTCTCACGAACCGTTACTGGAAACACTTTTTCAAACGGGGCCTTGTGGAGCCTGAAGATGACATCCGGGATACCAATCCTGCCACGAATCCCGAGCTTCTGGATGCTCTGGCGAAACATTTTATCGAGAGTGGTTTCGACCTCAAGGCCGTCGTCCGGGTCATCACTCAAAGCCACACCTATCAGCTTTCGGCCATGCCCAATGAGCACAATGCGGTGGATCGCCAGAACTTCTCCCACTACTATCCCAAACGCATGCAGGCCGAGGTGCTGCTGGATGCTATGGACCTCATCACAGGAGCCAAGTCTGACTTTGCCGACCTGCCTCCAGGCACCCGCGCCATCTCCCTGCCTGACAACAGCTACAACCGCGCCTCCGCCTTCCTGAAAGTCTTTGGCCGTCCTGAGGGTGCCAGTGTGTGTGAATGCGAGCGCGTACAGTCGGCCAGTCTCGCCCAGAGTCTGCACCTGATGAATGCCTCCGATGTGAAGGCCAAGCTGGTCACCAACAATGGTCGTGCCGATGTGCTTTCAAAAGCGGAAATGCCGGAACCCAAACGCATCCGCGAGCTTTACCTGGCCGCCTTCTCCCGCGAGCCCACAGCGGATGAAGTCCGCATCGCAGAGAGCCACGTCGCCAAGCCCCGCGCCGATGCCCAAGGCAAAGCATTGGACACACAAAGAGCACGCCGACAAGGCTACGAAGACCTCATCTGGGCCCTGCTGAATACCAAAGAGTTCCTCTACAACCACTAACCGCCATGCTTCTCAAAACATCCCTTTCAGCAGCAGTGGCCGTCTTTGGTCTCTCTCTGGCCAGCACAGCCGTGGCCCAGCAAGTCACCCTACCTTTGCCGCACCTGCTCACCCTCATGCCGATGGGCGGTCAGGTCGGCAGCCAGATCGAAGTGACTTTGAGCAGTGAATCGGTGGAGGATATCAGCGCCCTGCTTTTCTCTCATCCTAAAATCACTGCACAGCCGCTCACAGGCCCCGATGGGAAAGCTCTGCCAAACAAGTTCAAAGTCAGCATCGCAGTCGATGTTCCCCCAGGTGTCTATGATGCACGGGTCATCTCCCGTCTCGGAGTTTCCTCCGTCCGCGCCTTCTCCGTCAGCCAGTTGCCAGAGATCACCCGCAGCAAGCCTAACAACACGCTCGAAACGGCGCTGCCCCTTCCGGCCAACTCCATCTGCAATGCCACGATGACCAAACGTGCCGTGGATTTTTATGCTTTTGAAGGCAAGAAAGGTCAACGAATCGCAGTGGACTGTGCTGCCATCGGCATTGATTCCAGGCTGACTCCTGTGGTGATTTTGGCCGATGCTCAAGGCCGTGACCTCATGGTCAACCGCACGGGGGGTGTACTGGACTTTACCCCTCCTGAAAATGGACGTTACCACATCAAGGTAAGCGACCTCACCTTCCAAGGTGGCGAGCGGCACTTTTATCGGCTCGCTCTTCAGGAAGCACCTCAGAATGTCCCTGCCCCACGCCAGCCACAGACCCAAACCGTGAGTGCTATGTCCTGGCCGCCTGTGGATCTGGCCGCTACGGCTGCGGCGAAGGAGACTGAGCCTAACAATCAGGCTGTCCAAGCGCAAAAGGTCTCCCTCCCCTGCGATATTGCGGGCAGCTTTTATCCCGCTGCCGATGTGGATACCTATGAGTTCACCGCCAAAAAGGGTGAGGTCTGGTGGGTCGAGGTGGCCTCTGAGCGTCTTGGTTTAAACACGGATCCCTTTGTATTGGTACAGCGTGTCACCCAGGCCGCAGGCAAGGAAACCCTCAGCGACGTGGCCGAGCTCTACGACATCGCCCCACCGATGAAGGTCTCCACCAATGGCTACTCCTATGACGGCCCGCCCTATGATGCAGGCTCTCCCGACGTGAATGGCAAGTTTGAGATCAAGGAGGACGGCACCTATCGCCTCCAGATCCGCGACCTCTTCGGCGGCACACGCAATGAGGCTGGCAATGTTTACCGCCTCATCGTACGTCAAGCCGCGCCAGACTTTTCCCTGGCCGCCTGGGCTGTGCACATGACCCTGCGCAATGGAGACCGCTCCGCCCTTTCCAAACCCATGGCCCTTCGCGCCGGTGAGTCCCGCGTCTTTGAGGTCGCGGTTCAGCGGCGAGATGGCTTCGACGGTGAAATCCACATCGCCATGAGTAACCTGCCAGCCGGTGTAACTGCCGAGGGACTCAAGATTGCCAAAGGCAAGTCGGTGGGCCATCTCATCCTCAGTGCCGCGCATGAAGCGAAATCCGGATTCACCATCGCGAACCTGTTTGGTCGGGCAACCGTAAACGGCAAAGAAGTCACCCGCCCCTGCCGCCTTGCCAGTATGGAGTGGCCCGTGAAAGATGCGAAAGGCGAGATCCCGGCCCCACGTCTGATGGCTGATATTCCCGTGTCAGTGACCGATTCCGAACACGCTCCCATCACCCTCGAAGTGGCTGAAAACAAAGTGTGGGAAGCCAAGGCTGGCGAAACACTCAAGATCCCGCTGAAGATCACCTGGCACAATGAATTCACAGGCACCTCACTCAAGCTGAAGGCTTATGGCGAAGGCTTCACCACACTCAAAGAAGTGGATATTCCCGTCAAAGCCACCACCGCTGAACTGACCCTGGATTTGGCCGCGCTGAAAACAGCCCCCGGCGACTACACAATTGCCCTCTATGGCAGTGGAGTGAGCAAGTATCGCTACAATCCTGCCGCAGTGCCGCTGATGGAAGCCGAGCAAAAGAAGGCGGAACAACTGGCCACCACGGCGGCTGCCGAAGCTAAAAAACTGGCCGCCACCGATGCCCAGGCCGCCAAGGTCGCCGCAGAAAAACAGAAGCAAGCCGAGGCCCTCATGGCAGATGCCGTGAAGCGCATGAAATCCGTCAGCGCCGTCGCTGAACCGAAGGACACGGTGGACATCATCGTCTCTAGGCCGATTCGCATCTCCGTCAAGGCTGCCGCAGGCGTGGCCATCTCCACAGCTAAACCGTAACCGCCTTATGTCTGTGAAGTTTCTTTCCCTCATCGCTTTCGCAGCAGCCCCTCTCGGCATGTCTGCAGAACTGGATTTTTATCAGGACATCTATCCATTTCTCAAAGCCAACTGCATCTCTTGCCATAACAAGACCACCACCAAGGCGGACCTGGATATGGAGACACCTGAGATGATGAAAAAGGGCGGTGAGTCCGGCCCCAGCATCCTTCCAGGCAAAGGCGCGGAAAGCCTCGTGGTGCTAGCCTCCCTGCATCAAAACGATCTGGAGATGCCGCCAGCAAGCAACAAGTCTGGAGCTGTCAATCTCACGCCCAAGGAAGTGGCGATGCTGACCCAGTGGATCAATGAAGGAGCAAAGAGTTCTACCCAGCAGCAACGCGCCGTCGCCTGGCAACCCCTCGCCGCAGGCGTACACCCGATTTACAGTGTGGCCGTGAGCCAGGATGGGCGTTACGCCGCCTGCGGCAGGTCTAACCAAATTTTTGTTTACGATCTGGCCACCCGCCAATTCATCACTCAGATTTCAGACCCAAGTTTGAAGGATGGGGCGGCACATCGTGCCATGGTTCAGTCCCTAGCCTTCAGCACGGATGGCACACGTCTCGCTAGCGGGAGTTTCCGAGAAGTCAAAATCTGGCATCTTACCCCCACTCAAGCCACTCCACTGCCAGCACAGACAGTAAGCCCTATCGAAGCCGCCGTTTTAAAGAAGCTGGCCGATATCGCCAAAACCACCTTTACCAGCCATACCGCTACCAGTGATGGAAAACAGATCGCCACAGGCTGTGCCGATGGCTCCGTGCGGATCTGGGATACAGCGACGGCAAAACCTGTTGTTGAACTTCGTAGCACCGTCGCGATTGCCAAGAAAACCGCCGAGTTGAATTGGGCAATCGCTTCACAAGGCCTAGAACAGGCCTTTCACAAGGCGGAGAACACCAAAATCGAAGCGCAGAACAAAGCCTTGGATGAGCTTCTCAAAAAGGCCAATGAAGCTATCGTGGGGATGAAGAAGGTCCTGCCAGAAAAACAAAAAGGCCTCAAGCCTGCGACGGATACCAAAGCCGCGGCCCAAAAAGGAGTGGACGAAGTCCAGGCCAAAATAGCAGCCCTGCCCGGAGGCAAGACCGATGCCGCCCATGAAAAACAACTCAAAGATGCGCAGGAAAAACTCATCACAGCCACCACCGCAGAGACTTCTGTCCTCTCCGCCATTTCATCAGCTGAGAGCAATGTGAAAGATGCCGAAGAGGATGTAT
>DMMK01000369.1 GCA_003453085.1 Verrucomicrobiales bacterium | reverse complement strand
GGGCCGGATGGCGCAGTCATGGCCAGCCGCGCCGCCTTCATCGGCGGCTGCGCCTCCACCTCGAATGTTCTCGCAGGCATGACCCACGGCATCCCCGTGCGCGGCACGCATGCCCACTCATGGGTCATGTCCTTCGACACCGAACTCGAAGCCTTCGAATCCTACGCCCAAGCACTGCCCAACAACTGCGTCTTCCTCGTGGACACCTACGACACCCTCGAAGGCGTTCGTCACGCCGTGGAAGTCGGTTATCGTCTACGTGATCGCGGCCACGAACTCGCCGGCATCCGCCTCGACTCAGGCGATCTCGCCTGGCTCAGCATCGAGGCACGTCGCATTCTGGACGAAGGCGGATTCCCAAACGCCTTCATTGTCGCCAGCAACGATCTCGACGAGCACCTCATCGAAAGCCTGAAACATCAGGGTGCAAAAATCGGCGTGTGGGGCGTCGGCACCCAGATGGTCACCGGCGGCTCACAGCCTGCGCTCGGCGGCGTGTACAAGCTCGGTGCCATCCGCAATGCAGCGGGCGATTGGGAGCCCAAGATCAAGCTCAGCGAGCAGGCCATCAAAGTGAACAATCCCGGCATCCAGCAAGTGCGCCGCTTCACCCTCAACGGCGAATTCCGTGGTGATGCCATATTCGACGAGGAGCACGGCTGCCCCGCCCCCGTGGAAATCATGCACCCCAGCGATCCCACTCGCAGCAAGCCCATCCCCGAAGGCGCGACCCACGAAGACCTGCTCCAGCCGGTGTTTCGTGCTGGAAAAATCGTCGCCGAACTTCCCACGCTGCCACAGATCCAAAGCCGCTGCCGCGAACAGCTCACGCATCTTCACGCCACAGTGAAACGTCTCCTTCATCCGCATGAGTACACGGCGGGCGTGGAAAGAACGCTCAATGAGCGAAAACTGCAGCTCATTCAGAAAGCTAAATCGTGAGTGCGTCCCTGAATGCTCCGCTGCCCCTGATCGCCGCCGTGGATGTGTGCTACCACGATCACGGCGCAGCGGCTGCCGCCGTTTTGTTTGAAAACTGGGCGGATGATCAGATCAAAGAGCAGCACCTCTGCCACATTCCTCAAGTGGCCGACTATCAACCCGGCCAGTTTTACCGGAGGGAACTCCCCTGTGTGCTCGCGGTTTTGAAACTGCTGCCTCAAGCGCCTGCGGTTATCGTCATCGATGGTCATGTGTGGCTGCGCCCCGGCGAGCCCGGCCTGGGATGGCATCTGCACGAGGCCACAGGAATCCCCGTCATCGGCGTGGCCAAGACTTCCTTCGATCAATCCCCCCACGCAGCGCATGTGTTCCGTGGCGAGAGCATGAAGCCCCTCTTTGTCACGGCTGCCGGTATGGACCAGCAGGACGCCGCATGTCACATCCAGTCCATGCATGGCGCCTTCCGTCTCCCCACCCTTCTGAAAAGCGTGGATTCGCTCTGCCGCAGTGGCGCTCCCTCAGCCGTGGCCCCCCAATGATTCTTCTTCATGAAAACCCTCCTCCTCATCGACATCCAAAACGACTTCATGCCCGGCGGCGCGCTCGCCGTGCCAGATGCGGACAAAATCATCCCCCTCGTGAATGACCTCATGCCGCAGTTTGATCTCATCGTCGCCACCCAGGACTGGCATCCCGCGGATCACGCCAGCTTCGCCGCCAACCATCCCGGCAAAAGTATCTTTGAGCAAATTTCGTTAGACGGCTTGCCCCAGACTTTGTGGCCCGTGCATTGTGTGCAAAACACAGGAGGTGCTTTGTTTGCCCCTGGGCTCGATACCCGGCTAATTGATCGGGTGTTCACCAAGGGCATGAACCCTCAGATTGACAGTTACAGCGGCCTTCATGACAACGGCCACCGTGCCTCCACCGGTATGGGCGAGTGGCTCAAGTCCCAATCTGTCACGGAGTTGCACGTGGCAGGTGTCGCCACGGATTACTGCGTGAAGTTCACTGTACTGGATGCCTTGGCTGAGGGTTTTCACGTTAGCCTCATCACTGCAGCATGCCGTGGTGTGAACCTCCAGGCCGGTGATGTGGACCGGGCTCTCAAAGAGATGCGCGCCAGTGGCTGCCACATCCTGTGACAGCCACCAGCATGCTTGGTGGACCTGCGATTACTTCAGTTCCTGAATGCGGATGTTCCGCCACATGACTTCCTTGCCGATGGCTTCGGTCTTTTTGCCGACTCCGTGCACCTGGAGGGCGATCACACCTTCCTTGGTCATGTCGTCCTTGAAGTCGGCCGCCGGCACCCCGTTGATGAACGTCTTGATGCTGTCGCCTTTGCACTCGATGCGGGCCTTGTTCCACTCGCCTTGTTTGAAGGCTTTGCGGGCAGCTTCGTTGTTCTTCAGGTCAAAGAGCCAGCCGCGACGGCCTTCATCATACACACCGCCGGTGAAGGCGCGGGCGCTCGGGTCAATTTCAAACTGGTAACCATGGACGCGGTCGGCCGGAAATTTCTTCTTTTTCCCGGCGATCTCCACTTCTGTTTCCTGCGCGTAGTAGTTGCTGCGGAACTGGATGCCAGAGTTCATGGAGGGGTCCACCTTGAATTCCAGTTCGAGGATGAAGTCACCATACTTCTTGGCCGTGCAGAGGAAGGAGTTGCCCGTGTTGGGCACCGTCTTGCCCACCACGGCCCCGTTTTCTACACGGTATTCGGCAGAGCCGCTGTGCTGTTCCCAGCCTGCCAGGGTCTTGCCGTCAAACAGGGGTACAAAGGCATCCTCGGCGCGGGCGGAGGTGAGCAGGGAAAACAGGGCGAGCGGCAGCAGAAGGCGTGATTTCATGGTAGGTCCCTCTTGAACGCAGCTAGCCGCCATCATCTGGCGAAATATCTCACGCGTCTTCCGTCATGGCCTGCCACATGGGGTGCGTATCCGCATACATGCGGAAGCGCGTCACCTTGCCCGCCTTCAGATCATAAACATGGGCCACAGCCACGCGCATGGACTTGCCCGTCGCAGGCGAAGTACCGGAGTAATGGCCCAGCACGGTCACCCGGTCCCCGTTTTCCATCATCTCTTCCTCGGTGAAGGCAAAGCCTGTCCAGCGGCGGGAATTGGCGCGAAAAACGTTTTCGATCACTGAAGCCGGACCATGCCAGGTGGAGCCACCCGGAAAGCCGGCACTCTGCTGCCAGACAATGTCTTCCGCACAAAGGGCATGCACAGCGGCATCATCTTTTTCGCGCATGGCGCGGTAGAGTTCACGGACAGTTTCGAGGGAGGTCATGAGACAACGGGTGGAGGAAGTGTAACGTCCTGGGTGCGCACTCGAGTGCCCAGCCAGTAACTCAAAGCAGATGCGGCAACGGCCACGTAACCGATGCGATTGAAATGAACCAGCTCCCCTGTGGGGGCAGTGGTGACCATGAAGCCAGCAAGGCTGGCGGCCACCCCGGCACCAAGATCGCGCACGCAGGCATTCAGGCTCATAAAAGCTCCCCGCTGAGACTGCGGAACGGCCAAAGAACCGATGGCCTGGGCAGGAACAAAACGGCCGCTGGCAAAGATGAAAAACAGACCGCTCAAGCTCAGGATGGCAACCGTGGGAAGACGCGAAGCATGGGTAATGGTCATCACCACGCCGGCCGCAACGATGATCATGATGCCCAGCACTTGAATCCGGCCTAGGCGATCCGCCAGACGCCCCACCCAGGGTGACGTAAAGATGGTTAGGCAGCCGCCAATGAGATACACCAGCGAAAGATGCTCTTCGGGCAGCCCCAGGTTATGCACCAGATAGGGTGACAGCAGCGGGATCATGATCATGTGCCCGAGAACCAGCATGAAGATGAACATCAGCGCCCAGCCAGCATTCGCATTGCGCAGCAGCGCCCAGAAGGCTTCCCCACGCAGCGTGGTGCTGACTTTTAAATGATCGCGGATGGGCGGCAAATAATACCACAAGGACAACCAGGTCACGACGCCAATGCCCACGATCACAAAGAAAGGGGTCTCCCAGGTAAACTTCTGCGCCAGATAAAGGCCCAGGGGCACCCCCAGGGCGGCGGCGGCGGAGAAGGCCGTCATCACGATGCCCATGCCAGCGGCACGCCTTTGCGGCGGCACCACATCACTGACGATGGCCATGATGAGGGCCCCAGACACACCGCCAAAGGCACCGCAGATGATGCGCGCCTGAGTCAAAGCGGCAGCAGTATGGGCCAAGGCGCAAGCCAGGGTGCCGAGGATGAACCCAGCAAAACAAAACAACAGCAGTTTCCGGCGATCAAACCGGTCCATAAACGGAGCGGCTAGCAGGCCCACGATGCCCGCCGCAAAGGTGTAGGCGGCGACCATGCCGCTGAACCTCTCCGGCCCGATGTCCAGCTCACGCATGAGCTGCGGACCCAGCGGCATCATGACCATGAAGTCCATGATGTGGGCGAACTGAACCGTGGCCAAAAGGATGAGCAGGGCCTTTTCAGAAATGGGTGGGCGTGTGGTAGCCATCACGCCGTAGCACGGGTTGGATAGTCCGTGTACCCCTTCGATTCTTGAGAGTAGAAGGTGGCCACATCTGGCTCCACCAGAGGCAGCCCAGCTTGGATGCGTTCGACCAAATCTGGATTGCTGATGTAGTGATGGCCAAAGGCCACACCGTTGAGCGTGCCTGCCTCCACCGCTTGTCCGGCTTCTTCAGGCGTGTAGCCCATGTTGCCGATCAACGCCCCTTTGAAACTTGCCCGGGCAATGCTGACCACGTCCCCTTGCTGCACACCGAAGAAATCTCCGCGCATCAGATGCAGGTAGGCGATGCCACGCTGGTCCAGTTGCGTGGCCACATAGGCGGTTAGGCCGGCGGGGGCGCTGTCTTCCATCGAATTGTAGCTGTTCAGCGGCGAAATACGCACGCCCACATAGCCCACACCCCAGACATCCGTCACGGCATCCACCACTTCCAGAAGAAGGCGCGCACGGTTTTCGATAGGGCCACCATACTCCCCGCTGCGGCGATTGCTGCTATCGCGCAAAAACTGATCCAGCAAATAACCGTTGGCTCCGTGGACTTCCACACCGTCAAACCCGGCCACCTTGGCATTCAACGCGGCTTTTTTAAATCCTTCGACGATGTGGGGTAGCTCATCATCCCCCAGCTCGCGCGGAGTGGCATAAGGCTTCTTGCCTTCCGGCGTATGAGCCTCATCATTGGTGATGGGAAGCGCACTGGCGGAGACGGGGGTGGCACCCCCGTTGAAATAGGGATGGCAGGCGCGCCCACCATGCCAGAGCTGTAGGAAAATGCGGCCTCCTTTCGCATGCACGGCATCTGTTACCTTTCTCCAGGCCACGATCTGCGCATCTGAATAGATGCCAGGCTCACGGCCAGCAAAGGCGGAGTTTCCCTCCATGACCATGGTGGCCTCCGCCACGATGAGGCCCGCACTGGCCCGCTGGGAATAGTATTCCACCATGAGATCCGTGGGCACGTGATTCACATCGGCACGACAGCGGGTCAGCGGTGCCATGAAGATGCGATTGGGCAGTTCCACGGCCCCGAGGGTGAGGGGACTGAAGAGAGATCGGGAGGACATCGGGTGATAAATTTGGTTAGGCGCTCAGATCATTTTCCAGCACGATGCGGTAACGCGCCTTGCCAGAGCGCAGATGCTTCAGCGCATCATTCGCGCGCGACATGGGAAAGGTCTCCGTGGTGGGGGCGATGCTGTGCCTGGCGCAGAATTCCAGCATGGTGTCCACCGTCGCCGGACTGCCCAGAGGCGAACCGGACACGGATTTCTGACCCGAGATCATCGGGAAAGCGGCAAGGCCCATAGGCTCCAAAACGGCACCCACGGTGTGCAGCCGGCCTTTAGGTTTGAGGGCGGCAATGTAGGTATTCCAGTCCAGTGCCACATTGGTGGTGTTCAGGATGAAATCGAAGCTGCCATTCGCCTTGTTGAGGTCTGCTTTATCCCGCGAATTCAGGGTGCGATGAGCCCCGAGCTGCAAGGCCTCTTCGCGCTTCGAATCACTGCTGGTGAAGGCCACCACTTCACAGCCCCAAGCGCGGAGAAATTTCAGCGCGAGGTGTCCCAAACCGCCGATGCCAATGACGCCCACACGATCCGTCGGCTGCACCCCGCATTGGATGATGGGATTGAACACGGTAATGCCACCGCAGAAAAGCGGGCCTGCCTTGCTGGCATCCAGCGTCTCGGGAAGAGGATTCAGCCAGGTCCAGTGTGCGCGCACACGGCTGGCAAAGCCCCCATGACGGCCCACGATCGTGCCCTCCGCCGTCGGGCAGAGGTTTTGATTGCCGGACAGACACTGCGCACAGGCACCGCAGCTCCCGGAATTCCAGCCCAGGCCCACACGGTCTCCCACTTTCAGGCGCTTCGTGTGCGGCCCCAGTTCCACCACCTTGCCCACCACTTCATGGCCCGGCACAAACGGGTAACTGGAGATACCCCAGTCATTGTCCAGCATGGAGAGGTCACTGTGGCAGATGCCGCAGGATTCCACAGCGATTTCCACCTGTTCATCACCGAGCGGCCCCGGTGTGTATTCATAAGATTGCAGCGCTTGTTTGGCACCGAAGGCGGCGAGGGCGTGAATGGGTGTACTCATAAGTGGGATGGATGCGGTAATACGAAACTAAGCTTTGCCACCGAAGGTGACATGATCGTCGAGATCGAGGAAATCGAACCAGGTGCCGATGTCTTCACGGTCTGCGCCGCCAGCTTCGGCCACCTTTTCATTGATGAAAGACCGGCTCTCATTGTCAGCAGGCACAGCCGTTTCGCGATGGGCGCTCCATTGAGCGATCTCCCACTCGCTGTGCTTGTGCCGACGATTTTCGAGAATCCACGCCAGGACGGAACCGTCCCCCAGGCCTTGGGCGACCTGGGTTTTCAAAGCTTCATGATCCACCCCGGCGAAGTCGAAAAAGCGGCGGTCCATGGGGCAATTGTAGTGATACTCTCCCGAAGTGCCTGCGATTTCTGCGCGGCATTTGTCGAGTAACCGGGGCAGCAGCACGTAGCCGCCAAGGCGGACACGTGGGCTGCGGGGAGGGCGCTGAGTGAGATTCATGGCGTGAAAAGGTTCCCGTGAATATCGGATCAGGCTGCCAGGGCGGCTTCAATGAACGCCTTGCTTTTGACACCCGTGATCGTGTTCACCGGCTGGCCATTCTTGAAAACAATCAGCGTCGGGATGGCGCGGATGCCAAAACGCTCGGCCAGTTCCGGATGCGCATCAATGT
>DMMK01000434.1 GCA_003453085.1 Verrucomicrobiales bacterium | reverse complement strand
AAATACGGCGGAGAAGAACACCGAGCAGCAGAAGCCCCAGAGCCAGCCAGGCAAACCAGGAACCGATGGGACGTAGCTGAAAGGCTGTGGGCAGGGCTGCAATGATGCTGGCGGGCTGATAACCGGCGAGGGTGCTCAGGGAATCGGCCGGCTTGCCATCCAGGCGATATTCGTTCGGGTAGGCGGCGTGGTAATGGCGCACTTCCAGCTTGTCATGATCCCGGTCATGCAGGCGCAGGGCGATGTGTTGGCGCGTGCCTAGAGAGATGTTGGCCTCATAACGGCCGAGGCCGGTTTCCTCCACTTTGATGTCAAACGGGCGACCGTTTTCATCCAGTGCCTGGGCTTCCATGCGCAGACCGGAAAGGGGGGCTTCGGCTTCATCCCGGCGGTCCAGCCGTACTTTCCAGCGTCCATCCATGATTTCACTGCGGGCATCCAGTCCGGCACGGTCCATCTTGCGCACCACGCTGCGCAGCACCTGGGCCCAGAAGCGACCGCAGCCATCCCAGGCCAGCCATTCTCCACCCCAGGTCTCGGTGAGATCTCCGGTGTAGGCGAGACCCATACCCAGACCAAAACGGCCCACTGCCAGTAGGGGATCTCCACTTTCAGCTGCCAGCAATACCTGCACAGCTGGTTTGGCCTCCGTCATGACGTAACCCAGTGTCACGGGCAGGCCATCGGCATCGTAACCGGAGAGCATGGGGTGATCGGTGATCTGAATGTGCGGAAACAAGCCTTCCTGGGTGGCGGATTTCGAGGCCTGAGTTGTTTCCTTGGTGAAGATTTGTGGCAGGGACTCAGCCTCATTGCTTTCATAAAACCGTCCGCGCCCCACTTCGGCGATCTGCTGCAGCAGTTCCCCTGCGGAGCCCTCTCCCAAAGCGATGGTAGAGACCGTGATGCCGGAGTCTGCCATCTGCTGCGTAAGGCCGATGTGGTCTGCCTCCTGGGTCTGGCCATCGGTGAGGCAGATCATGTGCTTCACCTTGGCGGTGGTGCGGTCCAGCATCTCACGCCCGGCCTCCATGGCGGGATACATGAAGGTACCACCGCTGGCCTCCAGCGAATCAATAGCAGCCATGATGGTGCTCTGCTGAGAGGCTGGTGTCATGTCACAGATGATCTGGGCTTGGCCATCAAAACCGATGACGGCGATCTGATCGCGAGCGGAAAGCAGTTCAGCAGCGCTTTTGGCGGCCTGTCTGGCCAGGGCGATGGGCTGGCCCTGCATGGAGCCGCTCTTATCCATCACCAGGACCATGGCGAGAGATGGCTTCTCCTTTTCCTTTTCGTAGCGGGAGACCAGGGGCAGCACTTCCTCCACCGGCGTTTTGTAGTAACCGCCTAGGCCGAAGCTATTGTCACTGCCGAGCATCACCAGTCCGCCGCCGAAGTCTGCCACATAACTGCGCAGCAAGTTCATCTGGCGGGCGCTCATTTCCGTGGCGGGCAGGTTGGCGATGACGATGCAGTCAAAGGCCAGCAGTTCTTCCATGCGGTCTGGCAGGCCGCGTTTGCCACGCAGGTCCACTTCGAAATCCTGCTCTTTCAGGGCGCGGACAATGGCTCGCATGTCGCGCTCCTTTTCATGCAGCACCAGCACGCGGGGTTGACCCTGCACATTCAGCGTCATGGAGGCCTGATTATTGATGGGGAAGTGATCCTTCTCCGGCACGATTTCCGCCGTCCAGACCCCGGGGCCGGGAGTGGTCATTTCTTGGTCAAAGGGCAGTTTGGTTTCTTCACCAGATTTGAGGTTCACGGGCTTTTCCTGTACCATTACGCCTTTGTTCAGCAGCCGCACCCGGGCCTGCATGTCGCGGTTGGCACGCACCTTGGCATTCAGCCGCAGCATCTCGCCCTGAAAGGCAAAACCAGTGGTGCTTTCCAGGGCCACCAGTGCGGCTTCCGGTTGGTCCAGTGTGCTGAGTTTGACAAAGCGCACGTCCACCTCCTCGCTCCGCAACTGCTCCAGAGCCTCTGTTAGAGAACTATCTGTCTCCACGCCATCGCTAAAAAGGATGAGCCGTTTGGCCTTGCCGGCTGGAAAGGAGAGTCGGGAACTTAGGAGGGCATCGCCTAGACGGGATTCAGAGCGGAAGGCATCATCGGCCAATCCTTTCATCCAGCCTTCCAAGAGAGTCCGCATCTCCGTCGGAGTTTGCTCACGCACGCCTTTGGCCATGGCAAAGAGACTGAAGGAGTCACCGGGACGCAACTGGCGGATGCCTTCTTCGATGGGCTTCAAGGCCTCCAAAGCCGCTTTCAGTTCCACAGACTGCGAGACATCCATGACAAAGACGACGTGGGCATCCTCGGTCTCATCCTGAATGAAGGGCTGGCATAGAGCCAGGGCCAGCAGCACCACACCCAGCACCCGCAGGAGGAAGGAGGCCAGTTTCAAGCCTGTCGGCCGGTCCACCAATGAACGCCAGTAGGCGGCACCTGCTACCAGGAGCAGGAGTAGCCAGAGCAGGGGCGTGAAGGTGGTGAAGGTCATGCTTGAGATGGCAAAGTTGGTTAGCCGACTTTCCGGCGATGATAGAGGGCGGATTCGCCCACCAGAGCCACGAGGCTGAGCACAAGCAGCCAGTAACTGGGAGACTGGCCCTGGGCTAGGGGGCGGGTGGTGGTTTGCACGCTGGCCACTGCGGCGCTGGATTCAGCGGGTGAAATGAGAGAGCAGGCCAGGGTAGTCTGCCGAACCATCACCTGGGCCTCAGGAAAGCCCACCTCCTCAAGTAGCAACGGCACATCTGCCGCGAGGGCAAAGGTCTCGCCTACTGGAGTGCGGATCTTGGC
>DMMK01000658.1 GCA_003453085.1 Verrucomicrobiales bacterium | reverse complement strand
TGATTGTGGGGACGGGGCCCTGTGGCCTGTTTGCGGGGCTGTTGCTGGCGCGGGCGGGTTTGAAACCGATCTTGCTGGAGCGTGGCAAGGCCGCTGGTGATCGGGCGCGGGATGTGACCGGCTTTTGGCGGCGTGGCTGGGATTTCAATCCCGAGTCCAATGTGCAGTATGGGGAAGGGGGCGCAGGCACCTTTTCCGATGGCAAACTTTACACCCAGATCCGCGACCGTGAGCATCGCATCCCCTGGCTGCTGAGGGAAATGGTGGCTGCGGGTGCGCCGGAAGACATTTTGATCAAAGCGCGACCACACATCGGCACGGATCGCCTGATCAAAGTGGTGCGGCATGTGCGGGAGGAGATCATCTCCCTCGGAGGCGAGGTGAGGTTCAGCTCGCGTGTCAGCGATGTGGTGGTGGAAAAAGGGGCGATGCGGGCCGTGGTGCTGGCGGATGGGGCGGTGATCGAGGGCAGCCCGATCGTCTTTGCCATCGGCCACAGCAGCCGGGATACCTTTTCGATGCTGCACGCGCGTGGCATTCCCTTTGACCCCAAACCCTTCTCCGTTGGCGTGCGAATCGAGCACCCCCAGAAGCTGGTGGACAAGATGCTGTTTGGCAAATGGGCCGGGCATGATCGGCTGGGTTCGGCCCCTTACAAATTTGTGGCGCACTGCGATACGGAGCGGAGCGCGTACAGCTTTTGCATGTGCCCCGGGGGGCTCGTGGTTGCGGCGACCTCTGAGCCGGGGATGGTGGTGACCAATGGCATGAGCAGCTATGCGCGTGCGGAGGCGAATGCGAATGCGGGCTTCATGGTGGAAGTGGGGCCCCAGGACTATGGGCAGGCGCATCCGCTGGCGGGCATCGAGTTTCAGCGGCAGATCGAACGCCGGGCCTATGAGGTGGGGGGTAGCAACTACCATGCCCCGGCGCAGTTGCTGGGGGATTTCCTCGCAGGCCGTGCCTCCACCAGCCAGGGGACGGTGAAGCCTTCCTATGAGCCGGGTGTGGTGTGGACCGATCTGCGTGAGGTGCTGCCGGAATCCGTCATCGCTACGCTGAAAGAAGCGGTGCCGCGCATCAACAAAAGCCTGCCCGGTTTTGATCTCGAAGATGCGGTTTTGACGGCGGCAGAAACCCGCAGTTCCGCTCCGGTGCGCATCCCACGTGATCCGGCCACCTATGAGTGTGTGTCGCTGAAGAATTTTTACCCGGCAGGTGAAGGTGCAGGGTATGCCGGTGGTATCATCTCGGCAGCGGCGGATGGCATGCGGGTGGCGGAGGCCATTTTGCGGGCGCGATGATCAGAAGGCGGGTGTCCGTTTCACAACGGCCTCGACAGATCGCCTTCCGTGGCAAGGTTGCCTGCCTATGGATGAAGCTGCGATCATGGCCCACATCATGGCGACGTTTGACGATGTGCATGTGGCGGAGGCGGACGGGAGTTACTTTTTCTTCGACAGCGAGGCGAAGAAATTTCCTTTTGCCACGCTGGTGACTTCCGACAGCTACGACGGTTTTTCCAATCTGGGACGGCTTGGGGTGTTCCGGCTGAACCTGGGACTCAGCCGCCGCACTTTTGGGGAGCTTTTCCCAGCGAACCCGGATGCGCTGGGCCTGGAGCCGCCTGCGCCTGATTACACGGTGCTGGACGAACTGATGCCGCATCCCGTTTACGCAGGCATGCATTGGGTGTGTGTGCTGAATCCGAGCGCGGTCACCTTTGAAAAAGTCAGGCCGCTGCTGGCGGAAGCGCATGCTCAGGCCAGTGGGAAAGCGTTCTAAGCGGGGCCGATTTAGGTGCCTGAGGGGCGGCTAAACGTCGCCGCCAAGCGTTTTTGTGTGTAGAATAGTTTTCAACAATCGCTCAACGTTTCCGTCATAGCCACTGCGCAGATACGCGTTTTGAAAACTCACCCACCCATGAAAACACCCATTCGATTGACTCAAATCCTGGCCGCTGCGGGACTGTTGACTCTCTCCATCAGCCCCCTTGTCGCCGATCTCAAAAGTCCCACCAAGCTGGCCGCCAGCGAGTTCCATGCCCGTCTTTTGAAAGACGACACGGCGCTGCCCGCCGGCGGGCAGTTGCAGATGAGCTACGCCAACGTGGTGGAGAAAATCCTCCCCAGCGTGGTCACCATCTTTGCCTATGGTGGCAAGGCGGAATCCGAAACTCCGAAGCTGGAGGACATTCCGCCGCAGTTGCGTCCGTTCTTTGATCGCTTTTTCGATGAGGAGGGCAATCCGGAACAACAACCCCAGCAGCCGCGGAATCCGCGTGGCCGCCGTGGTGGCCCGCAGCAGCAGGACAATGAGCGCCTCCGCCCGAATGGCGTGGGCTCCGGCTTCATCGTCTCCAGCGACGGCTACATCATGACGAACAACCATGTGGTGGGCGAGGCGGACAAGATCGAAGCCGTGGTCGAGGTCAATGGCCTCAGCCGCACTTATCTGGCCAAGGTGGTGGGCACAGATCCGCTGACCGATGTGGCACTGATCAAAGTTGATGCCACCGACCTGCCCAGGCAACTCTGGGCGACAGTGACAAACTGCGCGTGGGCGACATCGTTCTCGCCGCAGGTGCGCCGATGGAACTGAACCGTTCCGTCACGCAGGGCATCGTCAGTGCCCTGGGCCGCAGCGGGATGAACATCGTGAACAATGGCCGCATGGCGGGTTACGAGGACTTCATCCAGACCGATGCCTCCATCAACCCAGGCAACTCCGGCGGTCCGCTGGTGGATGCGCTGGGCCGCGTGGTGGGCATCAATACGGCCATCCTTTCCCGTTCAGGGATGAATGCCGGCATCGGCTTTGCGATTCCGGTGAACATGGCCATGCGCATTGTGGAGGACCTGATTGACAATGGCTCCGTCCGCCGTGGTCGCCTGGGCATCGAGCTGATGGATCTGGACAGTGAGAAGGCGGAGATCCTGGGCCTGAAGGACCAGGGCGGTGCCGTGGTGCGCGCTGTGTTTAATGACACACCTGCAGAGAAAGCCGGCATGGAGCCCGGAGACGTGGTGACCCATGTGGACGGCCAGCGCGTGGACAGCAGCGCCAAGCTGCGTCTGGTGATCAGCGGTCGCAAACCGGGTACGGCCGTGAACCTGACCGTGATGCGCGATGGCAAGAGCCTGCCAGTGACGGCCACGCTGGATGAGATGACGGACAACACCGTCGCGCAGGCCAATGGCAACTCGCCACGCGGTGGCGGCACAGGCACCAGCATTGCCGAGATCATCCCCGGTGTGACGGTGCAAAACCTGACGCCTGCCACCCGCGAACGTTATGACATCCCCGCCAATATCACGGGGGTGATCATCACCAAGCTGGAAGCCGAAAGCCGTGCTGCGGCCATGGGCATGGAGGAAGGCGATGTCATCATGAGCGTGAACCGAAACCCGGTGCGCGCCGTGGGCGAAGCGCATGAAATGGCCAAGACCTCGGACAAGGTTGTCACGCTGAAAGTCTATCGTGGTGGCGACACCATGCTCTTCATGGTGAATAAGAACTGATCCGTAGGAAACGAGATGCAGCCCGTGCCTTGACCCAAAGGCACGGGCTTTTTCGTCCACCAGGGCTTGAGAAGCGGCCCATTTAGTGCATGATGATGTTGTGACAGGTTCGTTCCATGGCCCTCCCCCAGCCTCGGCGACTCCCGTTCTGCCGGGCAGGCCGCGTACGGCCCCTGCGGAGCCGCGTCTCCAGCCAGATCTGGAACCGCCGTACCATGTGATCCTGCATGACGACGATGAACACACTCATCGTTATGTGGTGAACATGATGATGCAGATCTTTGGATACGATGCCTCGAAGGGCTTTCAGATCGCCTGTGAGGTGAACGAAAGCGGACGAGCCATCGTGGTGACCTGCCACAAGGAACTGGCCGAATTTCGGGTGGACCAGATCCATAAGTATGTGGACGAACTTCCTGCCGCCAATGAACCCGGGCCCATGAAGGCCTCCATGGAGCCGGCGGAGTAAGTTTGAAACTTTTTGCAGGCTAGGCGGGTTAAAGGAGGACCATGAAGCCTTCCTTCACCCTTTTGCTGCTCTCATCCCTTTCCTTCAGCGCCCTGGCCCAGGAGACGCCCGCCACGGCGGACCGCACCCAGCGGTTGTTTGACCAGATCGATGCCAACAAAGATGGCAAGCTGGGAATGGAAGAGCTGCCGGAACGGCTGCGGCCGAATTTTGAGCGGGTGGATACGGACAAGGACGGATTCATCTCGCGCACTGAGCATCAGGCCGTGGTGGGCCGGTCGAAACAGGCACGGCCAGCACCCGGCCAGCGGCCCGTGCCTGCGGGAGTCGAGGCGAAACTGGACCTACCCTATGCCGAGACGGACAATCCGCGCCAGAAACTGGACCTTTATCTGCCCAAGCTGCGCAAAACGGAGAAGCCGCTGCCGGTCATTGTTTTCATTCACGGCGGCGGCTGGAGGGGAGGGGACAAGGCTGGCGGGATTGGCAATGTGGGGCGTTATGTCGCCTCAGGAGAATATGCCGGGGTCTCGGTGGGCTACCGCCTAACCAACGAAGCTCAATGGCCTGCACAGATTCATGATTGCAAGGCCGCCATCCGCTGGGTGAAGGCCCATGCGGCTGAGCATGGTCTGGATGCGTCAAAGATCGCCGTTTGGGGAACCTCTGCCGGTGGTCACTTGGTCTCCATGCTGGGCACCAGTGGCGATGTGAAGGAACTGGAAGGGACCCTGGGCAAGCATCTGGACCAGGACAGCAAGGTCACCTGCGTGGTTAACTTTTTCGGGCCGGAGAATTTTCTGACCATGGTCCGTCAGCCCAGCACGATTGACCGAACCCAGGGCAAAGATTACCCCGAGGCCCTGCTGCTGGGCGGCCCTGTGCCGGAGCGTGAAGCTGTGGCCAAAGAGGCCTCTCCGGTGACGCATGTCTCGGCAGGAGACGCGGCCTTTTTTACCGCTCATGGAACGAAGGACCCCCTGGTGCCTTACGCCCAGGGGGAGGAGATTCATGCGGCGCTGACGAAGGCCGGTGTGCCCTCCATCCTGCAGGAGATGACCGATGGCGGTCATGGCTTTCGCAGCGAGGTGCTGGACGAGCGGCTGAAGCAGTTCTTTGACCTGCATCTGCGCGGCATCGAATCCAAGATCGAGACCACGCCGATTGCGATCGGGGCCAAGTAAGGCTGTGCGGCCTTACTTCTTGGGCTTGGCGGGAGCGGGTGGCTTTGGCTCCACGTAAGGAGGGTTGGTGTAGGCACCAGGGGCCACTTCCTTGATGTTGGCCGGCACATCGGCCTGCACTTGGCCGAGGGCCCAGCGCACGCCGCCGATGAGGATATCCTGGAAGACAGGATTGGTCCAGATGTCCTCACGGTGGCCCATGGCGGTGTACCACACGCGGCCTTCGCCTTCCTTGCGTGCCCAGGTGCTGGGGAAGGGGGGACGCTTGTATTCGTCACCTTTCATTGCTGGGGCATCCATCACGCTGAGTACGTGGATGTCAGGGGAGAAGTCTTTGAGAGAGTACCACTCCTCATGGAAGGAGTATTCGGGGCCTACCTTTTCAAAGCCGGGGAACTTGGGATTCACCACCGTATTTTTCACCGCCTGCTGGGCGCCGTGCTTGATGAATTCACCACCGAGGAAGCGTACGTAGGAGTCGGCTTGCTCGCCGTGATTGAGGTAACGGTCCGGGCCTTTTTTGGACTCGTTGTTGGTGTGGAAGGTGTCGCTGGCCGAGTGGGTGCCGATGAAACCTTTGCCGGATTTGACGAAGTCGAAGAGGGCCTGCTTGCCTTCGGCGGTCATCGGGGGCTGCTTGTCGGTGCCTTCTTCGAGAAGATTGCCGGTGGTGTAGAAAAAGACGGCGTCAAACTGGGCCAGGTAGTCTTTGCCAAACTTGGAGCCGTCCTTGGAAAACTCGAAGTCCCAGCCCTGCTTGGCGCCGAGTTCCAGCAGCACTTTTTCAGCGTAACTGGGCTGGCCGTTTTTCCATGAGATGACGCTGTGCTCAAAGCCGCTGGACTTGGAGAAGAAGAGGATGCGGGGCTTCTTGGCCTCGGGTGCGGCAAAGACGAGACTGAGAGCGAGGCCAAGACAGGCCAGGGGGGCGAGGAATTTCAGGAACATGATGGGTTGGGCTTTTATCCTGGACAGAGGCCGATGTAAAGCTGCCGTCGGGGAATAGGGAACGACGGCCGCCTGAGATCCTTGCGGGAAGTTGCAGACAGAAATTAGTGCAGTTTTTCGGATGATGAAGAAGTCGGTGACAATCCTGCTAACGCCGCTTATCTCGCGCGCCCCGCTCTCGCCTTCATGCATCTAAAAAGCCTAAATTCCGCCCTCCATGTTCGACTAAGTCTCGTAGTCGCGTTCACCTGCGCCCCTTTGCTCTCGCTGGCCCAGCTCGGCGTCTCGCCGTCTCAAAACGCCGCCTTCCTCACTGAACTCCGTGCCCGAGATCCCAAGCGTGCCGATGAAAACCAAGACGTACTAGGGGACGATCGCGAAAAGCTGGAAGCCGGAAGGGCTTTGTCACGCCCCGGAATATTTACGCAGAGCATTGTGCGCAATACTCGCCTATCGGCAGATATCACGGGTTTCCCAAGTCAATATCAGTTGGGTCGTTCGTATCTGTCGCCCTGGTATGACGGCATTCTTGCTCCAGAAACCTCGATTGAGACCGCTTCCGGTCTGAAAGCTGGTTTTGCTCTGGATCAACGGATCGAATATAATACTGGATTTGGCGATGACCCGGTCGGAATTATTGGCTCAGCACTGTTGTTTGACGGCAGCTACAAAATCGCCGCCAATCAAAGGCTGACTTTTTCAGGTGGAATCGGATTCAATTGGTACACTAGCAGTGGCCACATTGACTGGAGTTATTTCTCGGATGAATTGGGCCTGACCATTCTGCCAGGGACGTCCATTGCCTACGATGTTCAATTCGGGCCTGTCTCAATGACTTTTTATGATCGTGTGAGCACTCGCACCTACCTGGGTGTCCTTCAAAATGACCTCGGTGCCGCTTTGACTTGGCAGATTATTCCTGATCTGTCATGGACGCTCAATTACACCCGTACCACTACTGAGGATATTGATGGGCCCTATCCTGGAGGAGCCTATGTGGATTTCGATCTCGATACCTTTTCATCACTGTTGAACTATGAAATTAACCCCTCACTCGCCGCCGGCGTGGAAGGG
Source organism: Verrucomicrobiales bacterium (assembly GCA_003453085.1). Lineage (GTDB taxonomy): Bacteria > Verrucomicrobiota > Verrucomicrobiia > Verrucomicrobiales > Verrucomicrobiaceae > Prosthecobacter. The sequence goes on along the minus strand of DMMK01000658.1, from coordinate 2,007 downwards.
GCGTTAAGTTGGCTTAATCATGGAGACGGATTTTATGGCAACGATGGCAAACTTTGGAGTCTCGGCCTGTATGCAAACTGGAAAATCACAGAGAGCGCACGTCTGCGAGTCGCTGTGGGTTATCAGCACCAGACCTTTAAGAATACCAAACTCGGCTATAATTCTATTCCGATCTTGCCTGACTCTGTGGAGCAACTCAGCGAGCCTTACTACTCGCTGAGTTTCAGTCAGCGTCTGACCTCATGGCTCAGTCATGAACTCGCCGTCGGATATGAAAGCAACCTGGACTTTTCAGCGGATTTTAACACAGCCCACTACGCGAACTATGGAGTGACGGGCAGCCCTTGGAAAGGTGGTCAGGTGACTGCGAGCGCTTACGTGGAGGTCGTGGATGAGTCTGATGCCCAATATAAGGGGGCAACCGCAACGGCAGGCGGCGGTAAGAATTGCGGTTTGGATCTCCATGTATCCCAGAAACTGACCCCCCGTCTGGATGTTGGTTTCGGGTACTCCTATGCCTACCGTGAAGTGGAGCCTAGCCGTGAAATTTTTTCTCCAAGCAGCCCGAATTACAACTGGGATCAGCATATGACAGGGGTGAACCTCGGCTTTGCCGTGAGCACCAAGGTCCATCTGAATCTCGCCTACCAAACGTTCTTCTTTAATTTTTCGGGACCGGGACCAATTGAGGACACCCATCGCGTCATCCTCGGCGTGCGCGTGCAGTTTTAGTCCCCGTCTCAGCCTAACCAAAAGGGGAGACGAGGCAGAAAGCTAAAACTCTCACGCTGCGGCTTTCCGGGCTGCGGTGACAAGATCCATGAACAGCTTTTTTTGTTCGGCGAGGGCGGCGACGCGATCGGCAGGCTTGGTCCTGGCTTCCAGCAATATCCAGCCTTCGTAGTCGGCCTCAACGAGGAGTTTGGCCAGCTGATCATAGGGATACTTGCCTTCGTTGACTTCGCGGATGTGGGTGGTCTTACCCAGGAAGGACTGAACTTTGGCAAAGTTGGCGGCGATGCCTTCGCCTTTCAGATCTTCGTCATTGGAGTTCCAGCAGACGCGGACGTTGTCGCGCGCGGCTACTTCCATGATGGTTTTGATATGGCCGAGGTCGCAGACACCTCCGTGTACCTCCAGGCGGATTTCCTGGCCGAAACCCAGGGCGTAATCGCCGAGTTCGGCCAGGGACTTGCCGATCTTCAGACCGGCCGCCAGCATGAAGGTGTTGGCAATGCCGCCGCCCACGATGAGCTGGTCCACCTTGTCGGCCAGGCTCTTCAAGATGGTGAGCTTGGTCGAGACCTTGGAGCCCGCCACGATGGCAGCCAGCGGGCGCTGGGGATGGGCCAGGGCCTTGGTCAGGGCGTCGATCTCGGCCGACAGCAGCGGGCCGGCGCAGGCAATGGGGGCGAATTGTGCGATGCCGTAGGTCGTGCCTTCGGCGCGGTGGGCGGTGCCAAAGGCGTCGTTCACGAAGATGTCGCACAGCGCAGCCATCTTGCGGGCCAGGTCTTCCTTGTTCTTTTTCTCGCCCACGTTCAGGCGGCAGTTTTCCAGCAGCACGACTTGGCCAGGGGCAACGGTGACGCCGTCCACCCAGTTCGAGACCAGCGGAACATCGCGGCCCAGCAGCTCGGACAGGCGTGCGGCCACGGGGGCCAGCGAGTCCTCGGGCTTGAACTCACCCTCGGTCGGGCGGCCCAGGTGGCTGGTCACCATGACGGCCGCCCCGGCGTCCAGCGCCATGCGGATGCAGGGGATCGATGCGCGGATGCGGGTGTCTTCGGTGATGCGGCCAGCATCGTCCTGGGGAACGTTCAGGTCGGCACGGATGAAAACGCGCTGGCCTTGGGCCTTGCCTTGGGCGCACAGATCGGAAAAGCGGAGGATGTTCATGGCGGGAGGGGTGGATTGAATCGGGCTCTTGAGGGCTGCCATTTTAGTGAGCGAAGCCCATGCGGCTCCCGCGCCCGTGCCAGTGCAACCGCGGAACTGGCTCTGCCA
>DMMK01000552.1 GCA_003453085.1 Verrucomicrobiales bacterium | reverse complement strand
CCCCCACCCGGGCCTCCCCGCCGGCGGCCCGCGGTTCGGCCGGTTGGGGAAATGCGCCCCCCCGCGCCTCATCGCCGGGCATAACATCCCCCTGGTCGCCCTCGGCGTCCTCCTCCTCTGGTTCGGCTGGTTCGGGTTCAATGCCGGCTCCTCGCTCAGCGGCAGCGGGGTCATTGGTCGCCTCGTCGTCAATACCACCATCTCACCCGCCGCCGCCGGTCTCGCCGCCATGGTGGCCATGTGGTTCATCCAGGGCCGGGCGGATGTCAGCATCGCCATGAACGGGGCCCTCGGCGGCGCCGTCGCCATCACCGCCTGCTGTGGCAATGTCACGCCCGCCGCTGCCGTCATCATCGGTCTTCTGGGCGGCATCATCACTACCGTCGCCACCATCGCGCTGGAGCGTCTCCGCATCGACGATGCCGTCGGCGCCGTCCCCGTCCACCTCGCCTGCGGCTGGTGGGGCACCCTCTGTGTCGCCCTCTTTGATGAAAAAGGCTTCAGCATTGAGCGGCTCGGCATCCAGGCCCTGGGCACCTTCAGCATCAGTCTCTACGCCTTCATCGCCTGCTCCATCATCTTCGCCTTCATCAAGCTCATCGTCCCCACCCGCGCCACCGAGGAGGAGCAGATCAACGGCCTCGACTTCTCCGAGCACGCCGCCAACGCCTACCCCGACTTCCAGACCACCGAGCAGGCTTAAGGTGGGGCCTCCACCTGCCACCCTTCGCCCATGTCTGAGCCCTGGGCTGGCTGTGTTTGGTGTGCACACGCACCTCGCCAGACCACAGGTTGGCGAAGCGATGTTCCCACCGATCTTCGGTTTATTGCACCCACCCAGCCTGCCTCCACCTTCCATGCCCCGGCAACTTGGTTGGCCGTTTCATCGCGATCTCAGTGTTATCATTCATGGTTAGGCCGTGCTAGCGCCCACAAAAAGCACGACGATCTCGTTCCTCGTACCGATTTTCCGTGCATTTTGCTTGCCTTAGTCTCCCGATAAAACATCCACAATCCCCCGCCAAACCTCCCATTTTCCTCCCCAAGCAACAATCCCGTCACTTATTCACCAACTACCGTCCCTGATTATGACCGCTATTGGTCCGTTTGAGACCCTTTCGTGGTGATTTGCCTAGATTGGCACGAATCTTGGTGCTTCATTAGGCTCCCCCCCCTATGACTGACACAGATCTTTCAACAAAGTACACCCGCGTCGTGAAAACCAGCCTCGGCCAGTGGGTCCAGGCCATGGTGGTCAAGGAACCCTTGGCTGCCACCCCGCAGATTCACTGGAAAGGCGTTGGCCGCATGCTGCCCGTCCGTGCCCTGCCGGAAAACGTCGAGCAGGCCCGCCGGGCCGCCCTCAAAGACCGCCGCTTCTTCCGCCAGTGCGAGCGCTGCAACGAAGTGCGTCCCGTCTCCCTCATCCTTGAGGCTGGCGTCTGCATGGATTGCATCCACAAGATGCAAGCCGTCGCCGCCTGATCCAGCTAATCGCAAATCCCCATCCGCTGGAAGTCCCTCCCTGGGGCTTCCAGCTTTTTGTGCTGACTGGCGGCGGTGTGAGACAGCTCGATGCTGCGAAAGTGCGATAAGCTCATGCCCCGAGGATCAGCTTCGGAGGTCAATAAATCCCTGGACCCTGCAGACTCGGCATCCAAGGGACATCTCTTCATGTGGCAGCTGAAAAGAGTGAACCAGGAGTTCCTAAATGGCCCCGTTTTCGACTCTCCTTGATATCAGATGCGGCCTGCAGCCTTGAGATCGAGGTAACGATTGGCCAGGGCGATGGGGAGATTTTGCGCGGTCTCATCGACGGTGACGATGCGGTTTGCCCGCAGGGAATCGAGGAGGTGGGCGCGCTGCTGCTGGTAGTGGCACTGGGCGCCGTAGGAGAGGGCCTCCTGGAGGCTGGCGATGGGCTGGTGCAGGCGGGCCTCCATTTCGGCCTCGCGGAGGGTGGCGACGAGGACGAGGTGGCGCTTTTGCAGGAGGGCGACGGCTTTGGTGAGGTGGGTGGTGTCCTCGGTGCGGAGATTGGTGAGGAGGATGATGAGGGCGCGGCGCTTTTGCAGGGCCATGACGCGCTCAGCAGCCTCGATGAAGTCGCTGGGCTCCGTGGTGGTCTCGTAGTCGTAGAGATGGTTCAGCAGGGTGGGCATGGCGGGTGCGCCTTTGACGGGCTTGAGCCAGCGCTGGCTGCCGCCGAAGCCGGTGACACCGACTTCATCCCCCTGACGGAGGGCGATGTAGGCGATGAGCAGCATGGCATTGAGGCAGTGATCGAACTGGGTGAGCTCGCCATCCATGGCGCGCATGCGGCGGCCGCAGTCGGGGACGAGGATGATGCTCTGGTTGCGCTGTTCCTCATACTCGCGGCTGACGAGGACCTGGCGGCGGGAGGTGGCCTTCCAGTCCACGCGGGAGAGGACATCGCCGTCCTGGTATTCGCGGAGCTGGTGGAAATCCAGCGTGGCGCCGTTGCGGCGGCGTTTGACGATGCCCATCTGCTCTTCGCGGTTGGCGGTGGCGAGGAGGGCAAAGCGGACGACGGGCTCGTAGTTTGGGTAGCAGCGGGTCTCGCTGGCGGGGCCGGTGCGGTAGAGCCTGCGCCAGAGGCCTAACCGGGAGTGTATCAAAAGATGAGCGGGGCTAAAGGTGTGGAGTCCGCGCCTGGTGAAGTGGGCATCGTAAACGAGGTCCACATGCTCCAGGGCGGGCAGGGTGCCCTGCCAGGGGAGGCCTTCGGCGAGGGCCTGGGGGGGCATGCCATCATGCACC
>DMMK01000663.1 GCA_003453085.1 Verrucomicrobiales bacterium | reverse complement strand
CCGCCTGGAGGCCACCCTCACCCGTGTGCGCAGCAGCCGTGTGTATGCCATCGAAGAACACCTCTTTGAGTTTTACCGGGCGCGGCTGGCGGCCATTTCATCCGTGCATGACCTGAACAAGCTGGTGAACGAACGCATCCGAGAAGAGCCAGGTTTTCTCTGTGCCCGTGAAGAGGATCTGACGGGCGGCGATGATCTCTCCTGCGATTTGGAAATGTTCCCGGATGCCGCTTCCATGGGGAACAGCGTGCTGCCGATCAGCTACGCCTACAAACCTGGCCAGGAAGATGATGGCGTGACCGTGCAGGTACCCCTGCCCATGGCAGAACATCTCACCAGCGGGCAGGTGCTGTGGATGGTCCCTGGCTTGAGAGAAGAGCAGATCACCACGCTGCTGCGGGCTCTGCCCAAAGCGGTGCGGCGTGATCTGATGCCCCTGGAAGCGAAAGCGCGTGAGATCGCCAAAGACTTTGATCCAGGTCGCCTCGATTTCCATGAAGCCCTGGCCACCTTTCTCCGGCAGCGTTACCGACTGGATGTCAAGGCCACCGACTGGAATGCGCAGACGCTCCCGGCCTATTTGCAACCCCGCGTCGAGGTGATGGGCCAAGGCAATAAAACCGTCATGGCCAGCCGCGATGTGGACAGCATCCGCGAAACCATGCGCAAACAGGAACGCAAGTCCGATGCCTGGGATCTGACGGCCAAACGTTTTGAGGATTATGCCTTGTCCTCCTGGTCTTTTGGCGATGTACCGGAAACCGTGCTGGTGGAAACGATCAACGGCGTGCCCGTGCTCGGCCACCCTGGCCTGATGCTGCGCGATGACGAGGTGGACCTTCGCCTTTTTAAAACGCCTGAAGAAGCCCGCAAACACACCCCAGCAGCGGTGCGCAAGCTGGCGGAGAATTTACTGAGCAAGGACATCGCCTGGCTGCACAAAGAACTGCGGGTGCTGGAGGTGAAAGCCGCGCCGCAGAAGACACTCAATTTCCAAAGCGGCCTCGCCGCCCTGGGTTCCGCCCCCTCTCAGGCAACTCCAACGGAGAACAAAGCCGCTGCTGCTTGTGATCACATCCTGGCCCACACCCTACGCCTGGAGCCTCTGCTACCACTGACTCAGAAGCGCTTTCTCGAAATGTGCGAACGCACCCGCCGAGATCTACCTGCGCTGACGCATCGAGTCCGTGATCTCCTGAAGCAATGCGAAGACCTGAAACAAAAGATCCTGGCCTATCCTAAACGTTATGCCGGACTCGAACAAGACCTCGCGCGCCTGCTGCCGCCTAACGTTTTATCCGTCACGCCACATGCGCAGCTTCAACATCTGCCGCGCTACCTGAAGGCCATTCTTTTGCGCGCAGAACGCGCGGCGAACAATCCTGCCAAAGACATCGAAAAAGCAGCCGCAGTGGCAGACTTCAATACGTGGCCACAAGAAGTCAGCGATACCAATCGCGAAGCTTTCCGCTGGCTCTTTGAAGAGTATCGCGTGTCTATCTTTGCCCAAGAACTGGGCACGGCCCAACCCGTGAGTGTGAAGCGATTGGAAGCTCTTTTGGGCTGAATCCCAGCCTAACGGGAAGCATGGTCCACTTCCCCCGCACGCTTCAATTCCTCGACAAACACGGCCAGCATCTTGTCATTCTTGTGGCGGTCCAGCATGCCCACCGAGATCTGTAGTGGCTCGGGCTGAGGTTGCAGCGTTTTGAGAACCACGCGTTCGGGGATGAGGCAGGCGATCCGCTCCACCACCAGGGCAATGCCCAAACCTGCATCCACCGCTGAAATCAGGCTGGTGACTCCGTCGCATTCACTGGCGATGCGGGCATTGATGCCCTGCTGCTTGAACCAAGCGCCGATGAAAGCCCAGTAGTCAGGGTACTCTTTCTGGCTGTACACGACCAGTCTCTGCTCATGAAGATCCTGAGGGGTCAGGGTCTTTTTCGCCAGCAGTGCATGCTGACGCGGGATGGCTACACGCCAAGCCTGCTTCTGAACCGTTGTCCAAGTGATGTCCGGGATGTCCTTGATCGTCGGCACCGTCACAATGATGTCGAGCGTGCCCTTTTGCAGGCCATCCACCATCTCGTTGTTGGTGAGGTCCGCCAGGTCCACTCGGGCCCTCGGGTGCACTTGCGTGAAGGCCTCAATGGCCGGAGAAAGGATGCCCGCGCTAAGGGAGGGCGAGTAGCCCACGCGGATGGTCTGCGCCTTGGCCGTAGCCCGCACGCGCTGTTCCAGGGCATCGGCACGTTCCAGCAGATTGCGCCCATCCCGCAGCAGCAGTTCACCCGCTGGAGTGAGGAAAAAGGAATGCGCCCCACGCTCTAGCAAGACCACCCCCAGTTCATCCTCCAGGCCCTTGATCTGGCGGCTGAGCGCGGGCTGCGTGAGGTGCAGGCGAGCGGCAGCGCGGCTGATGTTGCCATCTTCGGCAGCGGCAATGAAGGAGCGCAGGGGACGGAGTTCCATGTTGGGTGAAGCATACGCCATCCGCAGTCTCAGGCAAACAGAGCCGCATTAGCGAATGAAGCCGTTATATCGCAGTATCCTCTCGCCATGAAAACCACACTTCGCAAATCCCATGAACGCGGCCACGCCGACCACGGCTGGCTGAACAGCCACCACACCTTCAGTTTCGCGGACTACTATGATCCCTCCCACATGGGCTTCCGCAGCCTGCGGGTGATCAATCAGGACCGTGTCGCCCCTGGCGGCGGATTCCCCACCCACCCTCACCGGGACATGGAAATCTTCAGCTACGTGCTGGAAGGCACCCTGGCCCACAAGGACAGCCTGGGGAACGGACGCGAACTGAAGCCCGGCCAGGTGCAGCTTATGAGTGCAGGCAAAGGTGTGCTGCACAGTGAGTTCAACCCCTCCAAGTCCGAGACAGCCCACTTCCTGCAGATCTGGATCCAGCCGGAGGCCCGCGCCCTGGTGCCCAGCTACACGGAGTGGCACCCCGATCCCTCCAAGGAGAAGGAGCCCAAGGTTCTCGTCATCTCCCATGATGGCCGCGAAGACTCTGCCACCATCCATCAGGACGCCGATGTCTATCGAGTGCGCCTGGGTGCCAGCGACAGCGTGGCCCATGAAGTGAAGGCCGGGCGCGGCGTCTGGTTCCAACTCATCAAAGGTGAAGCCACCATCAATGGCCAAGCCCTGAAACCCGGCGATGCTCTGAGCACTGAAGATGCAGGCACGCTGACGATCACATCGTCCGGAGCCGAAACTGAAGCCCTGCTCTTTGACCTGGGCTGATTCCCGCCTAACCAAAAACCCTATGTTCTCCCAAGGAGCACAGGGTTTTTTCGGTGTGAGCTGAACCAGATTACAAAGCAGCCATCACCGTCTCCGCCGCACGGCGATAAGCTCCACCTTGTCCCAGGGTGGCCACCACTTCAGCCAGATCTTCCTGGAGATTCCGGCGCGTGACATCATTCGTCAGCAGTTCCACCATTTCAGCCGCCAGTGTATCTGAGGTGAGCCCGCCCTGGACGAGTTCCTTCACCACATCCCGCTGGGCCAGCACGTTGACAATGCCTATATTCTTGATGCGCACCACGGTCTTGGCCACCGCATACGTTAGACCATTGACCTGATACACCAAAGCATAAGGCAGACCGAAACAGGCCGCCTCCAGCGTCGCGGTGCCACTGGCCACAGCGCCCACTTGAGCCCGCTGCATGAGGTCATAAACCGTGCCCACTTCGATCCAGCGCTTGGCTTCAGGAAAAGCCGCAGCATCGGCCATCTCGCGCATCAGGCCTGCCAGATTTTCATTGGCGGCGGATACGGCAAAACGGACATTGGGCTGAACCATGCGCATGGCCTGGGAGGCCTGCAGCATGATGGGGAAGAGGCGCTTCACTTCGTTTTTCCGGCTACCGGGGAACCAGCCCACCAAACCACGCTCGCGCTCCCAGTTGCGGCGCAGGGTTTCCACCCGGTCCACCATGGGGTGCCCGCTGAATTCGGTAGGCAGGCCGCTCTTTTCATAAAACTCCTTCTCGAAGGGAAAGATGCAGATCATGAGGTCCAACACCTTCGCCATCGTCTTCACGCGACCCTTTTTCCAGGCCCAGACCTGGGGGCTGATGTAGTAGACGATCTTGCCCGTGTAACCCTGGGCACGCAGAGCCTTGGCGATGCGGAGGTTGAATCCCGGATAATCCACCAACACCACGGCATCAGGGCGCTGCTGCATCACGGCGGCCACGGTCGCATTGAAGCGTTTCTTGAAGTAGCCGTACATTTTTAGCACTTCCCACAGGCCCACCACGCCGGCTGTTTCCACCCAGTCGTCAATGCCCTTTCCCGCCGCCTCGACCATCCGAGGCCCGCCGAGACCGCTGATCTTCATCGTTGGGTCCAGGGCAAGGAGTTCCTTGATCAAGCCTGATCCATGCGTGTCTCCGCTGACTTCACCGGCAATGATGTAGAGGTGGGGCATGGGTTGCTGTAGCTGAGCTGTTGTTGGGGTGGTTTGCCGTGGATTTCAAACCACTGCAGACTTCAGTTCATCACTCAGCCTGCCAAAGCAGCGTTCTTTTCAATCTGATCCGTGATCTCCAGGGCGATGCGCACGGCCTCGGCGCCTTCCTGACCTGTCACCACCGGGCGTTTGCCATGGCGAGAGCATTCCACAAAGGCGGCGATTTCCAGCTTCAGGGGCTCGTCCTTCTCCACTTCCACAGCTTCGCGGACGATCTGCATGCCGTCCTTGCGGTAGATCCAGCCGCTTTGTTCCTGGTAGTCGAGCGAGAGGTAGCTGTCCTGCTGGAAGACACGGATTTTGCGCATCTTCTCGGGACTGATGCGGCTGGCGGTAATGTTGGCGATGCAGCCGTTGGCAAACTTGAGGCGTGCATTGGCGATGTCCTCGCGCTTGGTCAGCACGGGGATGCCCACGGCATCAATCTGAATGAGGGGCGACTTCACCAAATGGAGAACGATCTCGATATCGTGGATCATCACATCCAGCACCACTCCGATGTCCATGCTGCGATTAGGGAACGGCGAAAGGCGATGCACTTCAATGAAACGCGGCTGGTCCATGCGCTCTTCGAGCTGGCGCAGCACGGGGTTAAACCGCTCAATGTGCCCCACCTGGAGGATCACATTTTTCGCCTGGGCCAGCTCGATCATGGCCTGG
>DMMK01000112.1 GCA_003453085.1 Verrucomicrobiales bacterium | reverse complement strand
CATGAATGTCCATGCCATTACCCATCCCGAGGACCGGACCCAGAACATGGCGGTTTTTGAGGCCATGATCAAAGGCGGCTCTTCCTTCATCATCGAGAAGCGGGATATCCTGCCGGACGGCACCTACGTGTGGGTGCGCAACAGCGTCGTCGGCATTCGCAACGGGTTGGGGGATGTCATCGCGGGACTCATCATCACCCAGGACATCACGGACAGCCGCGAGGCGGAAAATGCCCTGCGCGCCAGTGAGGAACAACTGCGGCTGGTGACAGATCACGCCCCCGTTTTGCTGGCCCAGTTTGACCAGCAGCACCGCTACAAGTTTGTCAACCGGCCCTATGCCGAACGGTATGGCTTTGAGCCGCAGGAAGTGATCGGCAAGCATGCCCGCGAGGTCGTCAGCGACAGCGCCTACCGCAGTGCTTTGCCGATGATCGAGCGTGCCTTCCGGGGAGAGCGTGTGGAATTCGAAATGGCGATCCCCTATGAGGCGCTGGGCCCACGCTGGGGCCACGTGATCTTCGTGCCGGAGAGAAGTGCGGAGGGAGAGGTGGTGGGCATCGTTTCCGTGCTGACGGACATCACCATGCGCAAGCAGGCGGAGCACGATCTGGAACAGGCCCGCGACCGTGCTTTGGAGGCGGTGCGTGCAAAGGACGATTTCCTGGCGCGTCTGTCCCATGAGCTGCGCACCCCGCTGAGCCCTGTGCTGCTTTTGGCCAGCGAGGGCAGCAAGAGCCGGGACATCCCGGAAAGCGCCCGCGCAGATTTTGAAACGATCCGCAAAAATGTGGATCTGGAAGCCCGTCTCATTGATGACCTGCTGGACATCACCCGCATCACCCGGGGCAAGCTGGCGCTGGACCTGCATCCGATGGATTTGAACGGCATCATCCGCGATGCCCTGGCCACCATTCGCGGCGAGGCGGATGGTAAGCAGGTGCGGCTGGATCTGGATCTGGTGCCCACGCCACTGCCCGTGCTGGCGGATGCCGTGCGCCTCCAGCAGGTGCTTTGGAATCTGCTCAACAATGCCGTCAAGTTCACGGCAGCCCACGGCAGCATCTCCATCCGCACCCGGCTGGAGGATGAAGGGCGTTCCGTCTGTGTGGAGGTGAGTGATACGGGCATCGGGATGACGGAGGATGAGATTCGCCGGATATTTGATGCCTTCTCCCAGGGAGATCATGCGGCCAAGGGTGGCTCCCAGCACTTTGGCGGTCTCGGGCTGGGGCTGGCCATCACCCGCATGCTGGTGGATCTGCATCAGGGCCAGATCTCCGCCACCAGTGCTGGGCGCGGCCAGGGGGCCACCTTTGTCGTGAAGCTGCCCCGTGTCACCGATGGAGGCTCCCTCACGGTGCCGTCACTGCCCGCTCAGGATGTGTCTGCCCCAGCCGTACCCACTGTAACCCTGCCCCCTCTGCGCATCCTGCTGGTGGAGGACCATGAGCCTACGCGCATCGCCCTTTCATCCCTCCTGCGCCGTCGCCGTCATGAGGTGAGCACTGCGGGCTCCCTGGCTGAGGCCCGGGTGCTGGCGGCAGACCAGTCCTTCGACCTTTTGATTTCCGATCTCGGCCTGCCGGATGGTACGGGATACGAGCTCATGGAAGAACTCGCGGCCCAACTGCCCCTGAAGGGCATTGCCGTCAGCGGCTTTGGCATGGAGCAGGATCTGGTGCGCAGCCGGAATGCCGGTTTTGTCACCCACCTCATCAAACCCGTACGGATCGAGGCTCTGGAGGCAGCTTTGGCAGTTTTGCCTGGGCGTTAGCCATGGCTGTGCATTTGGCAAAGGTGGCATCGTGCATATGAATCACCGTTTTGCGGATGCGACTCCCTGGCCCTAGGCACGGGGTTGCCTGCGCATGCGTGGCACAGTTCGCGCAAAGGAAGGTGAGGGGCGGGAATCCGCCTCTGAACAACCCTTCCATATTATGACAAAGCTCAAAATCAAAGGCACCTGGAACGAAACCAAAGGCAAGCTGAAGCAGAAATATGCCGAGCTGACCGACAACGACCTTCTCTTTGAAGAAGGCAAGGAGGATGAACTCCTCGGTCGCCTGCAGCAGCGCACGGGTGAGACGAAAGAAGCCATCCGCCGCTACATCGAAGAGGTGTAACGGCTCACGGATTTTCATCCCCCGAGTCATCGCCTGTATGGCATGACCTTTTCCCCACCCCTGGTGCTTTCAGTGCCAGGGGTGGTCTTCTATGAAATGCTACTTGGTACCAGAATTTCGGGCGGGCTGGCATCGTCCAGGCTTTGGCGGATGGTGACGGCCACCTCCATACCCAGGTAGCAGCCGGGCGCCCCTTCATAGATGCCACTGATGGGCATGACCCCGCGCGGGTGGGCACTGACGCCGAGGGTCACATGCCGGGGTGACAGGGCATCCCCCACAGTGGGATCAAAACCGCACCAGCCGTTGTCTGGGAAATACACTTCCACCCATGCATGGGTGGAGCCGCGACCTGCCGTGGCGGCTGCCGCATCCAGGTAGCCGCTGGCAAAGCGGGCGGCCAGCCCCAGGGCACGGCAGGCCTCCATCAGCAGGGTGGCCATATCCCGGCAGGAGCCGGTGGCGTAGGTCAGCGTATTGGCCGGGGTCTGCACACCACGTTCTTCACGCCGCCGATAGCGGATCTGGGCATGGATGCAGCGGTTGAGATGGGCCACAGCTTCGGCGGCTGAGCCTGCAGGCAGGCTTTCCATCTGGGTGGCCACCCACTGGCTGATGACCGGCTGATCCTCCGGATACACCGATTGCAAGTACCCGCTGACCACCGGTTGTTCGATTTGCGGGTAGGCCACAGGCAGGGTGACCAGGGAGGGGCGGGTGATCTGCCGCGGTGCTTCGTCTTCCGGGCCGCCCACGCGTTCGATGATCACCTTGTTGATGATTTCCAGCCGATCGGCCATGTCCGGCATTTCAGCCAGGGCGATGCTGTTGCCAAAAAGGTCGGTCAGCCAGAAAAGGTGCGCCTGGGGATACACTTCCAGGTCATGCTTCACCACCTGCACATCGTGGCCTTCGCGGGGCCGCAGCACCATCCGGTGCAGGCCAAAGCGCACCGGCTCCGAGTAACGGTAAACGGTGCGGTGCTCGATGTGGTAACGTCTCATGGGAGAAGGGTGGCGCGGGAGCAGGCCCACCTTGGGGGTTAACCAAGTTACGCGTGGGAGATGAAGACTTGCTGAAGTTCTTCCGCCGTCAGTTTTTGGTAGTTATCATCCATCGCCTCGCAGGTGATGTGCTGGCGCTCCAACTGCAGATTGCCAAAGGAGGTGCAGACGGATACCTCGGCGGCATCCCGGCCCGTGCCGATGTGTACCACCCCGTCTGGGGAGGCCAGACCAGTGGCATCCCACAGCAGCCAGCGACCGCCGATCCAGGTCTCAAAACAGGCGTGGAAGTCGGGCGGGTTCAGCTCGTGGGCATACGCGGTAAAATACCGGGCCGGGATATTCATCGCCCGGCACATGGCGATGCCCAGATGGGCGAAGTCACGGCACACGCCCTGGCGCTCCACCAGGGAATCCACGGCAGAGGTGCTGGCATTCGTGGACCCGCTGACATAGGCGATGTGCTCCGAGATCCAGGCGATGACAGCCAGCACTCGTTCAATCGGGGTTTCGCAGTGGCCGAACTGCTGGGCCGCCAAGTTACCGAGCCGGTCGGACTGGCAATAACGGCTGGCGTACAGGCAGGCCAGGACCTCCAGTGAAAACTCGTGCACTTCGGTATCAACGAGGTCTTTTCGGGACAGGATTTAAGGGCTGTTCTCCACCAGGGCTTCATAGCGCACCTGATAAATTCCGGTAACCTGAGCGGTGATCTGGTCAAAGCGGTTGCCCGTCACCTTATCTGCATGCTCCACATGGGGCATCGTCGGGGTGAGGTGGAACTTTTCTTCGAGCACCTTTTGACGCGCGTTTTTTTGGGCGCGGATGTT
>DMMK01000159.1 GCA_003453085.1 Verrucomicrobiales bacterium | reverse complement strand
CCGATGCGTGGGCTGTTCTCCCTGGGTGCCGAAGTCACCGGGCGTATTCACCAGGCCGCGGCCAAAGTGGTGCAGCCAAAAGCGGTTCACCAGCACGCGGGCCAGCAGGGGATGCTTTCCATTCGTCAGATGCTGGGCGTAGGCCAGACGACGTCCGGTGGTGGGCAGGGCACGGTCATCGGCAGGGAATTCAATGGGCTGTTCTGGCCGCAGGATGGTGAGATCTCCTGGGTTCACGGCAGGGCCGGGGGTGTTGCGGTTGCCGCGCATGAAGACCAGCGTGGTCGGCAGGGCGGTCTTGTTGCCATATGCCACTGGTTCGCCAAAGGCTCGGACGGTTTCCTCCTTGGGCTTGCGGTCGCGGATGGCCTTGGCGCGGGCCGCATTGTCCGCCAGGAAGTCGGCCAATTCTTTGTCACGCTTGTAGTTATTCAGGAAAAGGTTCAGCGCCCCGGCATTGGCAGCCACTTTCAGGAAGGGGTTGTCTTCGAGGTACTTCTTCTGCTCGGTATCAAGCTTGTTCTTGTCCTGCTGCCATTGCAGCCCGGCGGTCTTGGCGTAGGCACGTTTGTCTTCGGGGATCTTTTGGAGTTCCTGCTCAAACACCCAGGTCTGGAGCTCGACCAGCTTGGGCTGTACATCGGCTTCAATCACCTTGGCTTCTTTCTCCAGCTCGGCGGAGATGGCCTTTTCCTTTTCACTCAGCAGGGAAATTTCGCGCTGCCGGGGGTCGCGCCATTTCTTCCAGTCCATGCCGGGCTCAAAGAGCGCGCGCAGCTTGTAGAAGTCCACCTGTGGGATGGGATCATAACGATGGTCATGGCACTCGGCGCAGCCCACGGTCATGCCCAGCAGGGAGCTGGAGACAATCTTGACAGTCTCCGTCAGCACGCTGTTTTTGGCGAGGTCGGCATCGTCATTGCGGCTGCCGGTGCCATCGGGGGCCATGCGCAAGTAGCCCGTGGCGATGAGCTTGTCCTTCTGCTCGGCGGTGAGGTCCTTCGGCGGCATGGGGATCATTTCATCGCCGGCGAGCTGTTCGCGGATGAAGGCATCGAAGGGCTTGTCCGCGTTGAAGGCGCGGATCACGTAGTCGCGATATCGCCAGGCCGTGTCGCGCGGCGTGTCGGTATCGTTATAGCCTTCGCTGTCGGCATAACCCACCACATCCAGCCAGTGCCGGCCCCAGCGTTCGCCGTATTGCGGGGATTGCAGGAGGTCATCAATCAGGCGCGCATAGGCATCCGGGCGTGGGTCGTTCACAAAGGCCTGAACTTGATCCGTGGTCGGCGGCAGGCCGATGAGGTCAAAGAAGGCGCGGCGGATCAAGGTGATGCGGTCAGCCTCCGGTGCGGGCGCGAGTTTGGCCTGGGCGAGCTGCGCCTGAATGAAGGCATCCACGGCATTGCCGGGCCCTTTCATCGGTGGCACCGGGCTGCGACGGATGGGCTGGAAGGACCACCAGGCGCGCTCTTCCTCGGTGATGAAGGGGCCCGTGATGTTCTCCGGCTCCGGCCGCACTGTCTTCGCTCCCTGGGTGATCCACTGCTCGATTTTGGCGACTTCCTCAGGTTTCAGCTTTTTGTCGGCCTTGGGCATCTCGCCCTTTTTCACCATCTCCAGCAGCAGGCTCTCATGAGGTTTGCCGGGGATGATGGAAGGGCCGGATTCTCCGCCTTTTTCCAGGAAGCGTTTCAGCCGCACATCCAGGTCGCCTTTGGTGTGGCCGTCCTCGCCATGGCAATGAAAGCAGTGTGCCTTCAGGATGGGGCGGATGTCTTTTTCAAACGATAGCTCCACCGCCGCCGAAGCAGCGGGGACGATGAGGAGGCAGGGAATGAAAAGGGAAAACTTCACAGGCAACGCCAAACCTACGGTTCGCGCGCCCGCCTGCTTGCAGAAGCTGGTGTTCCCGATCCTTTAGAACGGAAAGAGGTCACTTTTGAAGCAAAGGGTCGTGCCTGGAAGCTTCTGAGCATGGGGCATAGGCGTCCCGCCTGTGATGTTTCTGACCCGCGCCACTGACGCAGGCGGGACGCCTACGCCCCATGCTCCCAGATCAATACCCTTTCACCAGCGTCTTCACGCGCAGCAGGAACATGTCCGCCGTGACATACATGACGTCTTTGTCTGGGCCGCCCCAGGCGCAGTTGCCGGTGTTTTGGCCGGTGAGAATGGTGCCGAGGTGTTTGCCTTTGGGGCTGATGATCAGCACCCCACCAGGGCCGGTGGTCCAGATGTTGCCCAGGGTATCCACCTTCATGCCATCGCAGCCGCCTTTGCGTTCGGCCGACTTCAGGGGATGGGCATGGAAGAACAGACGACCGTTTTTCACGCTGCCATCGGCCTGGAGATCATAGGCCATGACGCGGGTGTCATCCTTGTCGGAAACGGCGATGTAGAGGGTCTTTTCATCGGGGCTGAGGGCGATGCCATTCGGCCAGAGGATGTCCTGGATGATGAGGCTGACTTTGCCATCCGTATCCAGGCGGTAGATGCCGTGGTAAGGTGCGTCCTGTGGGGTGCCTTTTTTCATGCCGTAGGGTGGGTCCGTGAAGAAAAGACTGCCGCTTTTGGCAATGACGAGGTCATTGGGGCTGTTGAAGCGTTTGCCCTCAAACTTGTCCGCGAGGGAGGTGAAGCTGCCGTCTTTTTCCAGCCGCACGATGCGGCGCTCGCCATGCTGGCAGAGGATGAGGCTGCCCTTGGCATCCACAGCGAGGCCGTTGGAGCCCTGGCCATCGCTACTGAGGCTGCCGCTGGGTTTGAGGACGGTGGTGGCGGTGGCATCGCCTTCTTTCCAGCCGAAGACGGTGTTTTCCGGCACATCGGAAAAGAGGATCTGCCCGTCTTTCCAAACGGGTCCTTCGGACCAGTTGAAGCCGGTGGCCAGGATCTCGATCTTCGCGTCTGGGGCGATGAGTTTATCCAGGGCGGGGTCCAGTCGCTCGATGCCGCCTTTGAACTCAGGCACCGGTTCAGCAGCGAAGGCAGCCGTGAGGCTCAGGAAGGGAAGCAGGAGACGTTTTTTCATGGAAAGCGAAAGTCTAGGGGGTCACGCGCCGAGAGGGCAAGCGTTCAGTTGTTCGCACAAATCTTCCACATCCCGGCGTTGATAGCCCATGCGCTTCCTTGCCTGCTGCCTGTGCCTCACGGTTTCCCTCCACGCTGCCCCGGACCTGATTCTGCATCATGGCCGCGTTATCACCGTGGATGAAAAGTTCAGCTATGCCGAAGCCGTGGCGGTGGAGGCCGGGCGCATCGTCGCGGTGGGCAGCAATGACGAGGTGCTGGCGCTGAAGACTGAAACGACGCAGATCCAGGATCTCGGCGGCAAGACCTTGCTTCCGGGCCTCATGGATTCGCATGTGCATCCGGCGGCGGCGATGACGGAGTTTGACCATGAGATTCCCACCATGGAAACCATCGCCGAAGTGCTGGCCTACATCCGCACACGCGTGGCGGCCTCCAAGCCGGGCGACCTCATCGGCCTGCGGCAGATCTTCATCACGCGGCTTGAAGAGCGCCGTTACCCGACCCGGGCCGAACTGGACCAAGTGGCCCCGGAAAATCCTGTGGTCTTTTCCACCGGGCCGGATGCCATGTGCAACAGCCTGGCCCTGAAGCTGGGCAAAATTGATCGTGACTTCAAGCTGCCCGAAGGCCATCCCGGCAAGGTGGAAAAGGATGCGGCTGGCGAACCCACAGGCCTGCTGCGTGGATTTGGCCCCACGATCAAAGCCCCGCGCAAAGAGAAGTCCCCAACGGCTGAGGATACCTACCGGCGCACGTTAGAGTTGTTTCGCGACTACGCCTCGGTCGGCCTAACCACGATTGCGGATAGAAACTCCAGCTCCAGCCTGCTTTCGCTTTATCAAAAGATGCGGGATCAAAAAGAGCTGCCTGTGAGGGTGCGTGTCTCGATGGGAGTGAATGCGATGAGCCTCTGGCCGGCGATGGAGAAGTCCATGGAGGAGATCATCCAGCATCCGCTGACAAAGCCCGATGTGGAGCTGCAAATTATCGGCACGAAGGTGTTTCTCGATGGTGGCATGCTGACGGGTAGTTCCTTCATGAGCAAACCCTGGGGCGTGAGTGAGGCCTATGGCATCAGCGACCCCACGTATCGAGGTGAGCAAAAGATCCCGGCGGACCGGCTGCGTCAGATGGTGACGAAGATCACCGGGGCCGGGTTGCAATTCACGGCGCACTCGGTGGGGGATGCGGCGGTGGCGACGCTGCTGGGAGTTTATGAAGACGTGGATCGTGATGGGGCCATCCGTGCTAGCCGCAGCAGCGTCACGCATTGCAACTTCATGCAGCCGGAGTCCATCGCCCGGGCGGCGAAACTGGGCGTGTGTGTGGACCTACAGCCCATCTGGCTGCACATGGATGGCCGCACCTTGACCGGCCACTTTGGCGAGGAACGCATGAAACTATTTCAGCCCCTGCGCGCTTGTTTTGATCAAAAAGTCATCGTCGGCGGTGGCAGTGACCACATGCAGAAGATCGGCTCCTTTCGCAGTGTGAACCCCTACAATCCCTGGCTGGGCATGTGGACAGCGGTCACGCGCCAGGCACGCAAACTGGACCGCCCGGTGCATATCGAAAACGCCCTCACCCGGGAAGAGGCCCTGCGCCTTTACACGACCAACAATGCCTACCTGCTGAAGCTGGAGAAGGAGACCGGCTCCATCAAAAAGGGCAGGCTGGCAGACCTGATCCTGGTGGATCGAGATCCGCTCACCTGCCCCATTGAAGACCTCCCGCAGACCGTCGTTTTGAAAACTTGGTTAGGCGGGAAGGTGGTGTTTGAGAAGTAAGACCGGAAGTGCCTGAGCTTATTCCTTCGGCTTCGTCGTCATCGGGAAGTCGTCTGTGCGGAAGGGGGTCACGGGAAGACCTTCGATGCTGAGAAGGTTGCACACGGGGTTGTTGGCCCAGGCGTAACGGACGGCCACAGGCTTGGCCACTTCTGCGGCGGTGACTTCCACTTTGTCGCGGCCCACGATCTTGGCGGTGGCCCAGACCCACTTCTTGTCTTCGCCGCAGATGGCAAAACCTTTGACCTCGCTCACGTCCACGGTGCGCAGGGTGGAACCGAAGGTGTCCAGGGTGACGGTGGCTTTGTTGCCTTCGATGGCCACGGATTTGTACTCAGGGCTGCGGTAAGGGAGCTTGAAGCCGTAGTCTTTCACCAGGGCAAGGCGTGCAAGGCGTTCTGCCACGTCGCGCTTGTTTTTCGGGTGGATGTCGTTGGCTTCGCCGAGATCAATGATGACGGCCTGACCGCCATTCTTGATGGCGTTCTGGGTCTTGGTCTGGCTTTCGCGCAGCTCGGCCCAGGCGCTGTCGCCAGGGGTGGGGGCTTCAGGCATGAAGTCAGCCAGCTGCACCCAGTAGAAGGGGAAATCGCCCTGCTTCCACTCTTTGCGCCAATGCTCGATCATGAACGGGAAGAGGGAGCCGTATTCATAGGCGCGCCCAGCATTGGACTCGCCCTGGTACCAGATGGCCCCTTTGATGCCGTAGCCGATGGTGGGCAGCAGCACGCCGTTGTAGATGTTTCCAGGGCGGGCATTGCCCGTGAGCCAGCTTTGGGGAGAACTGGGCTGGCGCGGGATGGGCTGGCCGGCTTTTTTGGCTTCGTCCGCCTGGGTTTTCCACTTGGCCAGAGCCACTTCGTAGTCCTTTTTGGCCTTCTCAGTGTTCATGGCGGCTTCGGTTTTCACGGTGTTTTCCATGAGGCCTTTGAAGCGAGTGTCTTTCTGCAACTCGTCGCGACGTACCCAGGCTTCGGCAGCACTGCCACCCCAAGCGTTGTTGATCAGGCCCACAGGCACATCCAGCATGCGATGCAGGACGCGGCCATAGAAATAACCGACGGCGCTGAAAGGGCCGACGGTCTGCGGGGAGCATTCCACCCACTGGCCTTTGAAGTCTTGCTGTGGCTCCTGAGTGCCGACTTGAGGCACAGAAATGAGGCGAATGTTTGGATACTTCGCCGTGGCGATTTCCAGGTCTGCATCCCATGAGGCATTCACACTCCACTGCATGTTGGACTGGCCAGAGCAGATCCACACCTCGCCGACGAGCACGTTCTTCAGCTCTTTGGTATTGGTGCCTTTGATGCCGATGGTGGCTGGCTTCGCATTGGCAGGCACAGCATCCAGCTTCACGGTCCATTTGCCATCCGCGCCTGCTTTGGCGGTTTTGGTCTGGCCGGCAAAGGTCACCGTCACCTCCGTGCCGGGCGTGTCCCAGCCCCAGATGGGGTTGGCCTGCTTTTGTTGCAGGACCATGTTATCGCCAATGATGGCAGGCAGTTTGATTTCCGCCCTGGCCGAAAAAGCGAGGGCAGCGAGGAGTGAGGTGAGTGCGAGTGTGCGCATGGAGCGCACTATTACGTCACAAGACGCTTTATCTTCGGAGAAAGCGTATGCGAAGCAAACTACTCCACTCGCTTCGCCCGGGGCTCGCGGGCCACGGTATCTGGGGCGCCGGCGCTGGTGACGAAGGGGCCATCGGCCATGGGGGCAATGCCAGTGAAGCCGACTTCGGGCATGTCGCTGGGTTTACCGGCGAGGGGGAAGTCTTTGCGCAGCGGGAAGTAAGGGTAACCTTCCCACATGAGGATGCGGCGCAGATCGGGGTGACCGGCGAATTTGATGCCCATCATGTCCCAAACTTCACGCTCATGCCAGTCGGCCGTAGGCCAGATGTCACTGACGGTGGCAGGCTCTTCTTCATCGGGGATCTGGGCCTTGATGCGCAGATGCTGGTGATGGCCGTAACCATACACTTCATAGACCATTTCAAAACGCGGCTCCTGGCCCATGTGATCCAGGCTGGAGATGTCCACCAGGTAGTCGAAGTTCAGTTCGTCGCGGCAGTATTTGAGCAGCGGCTTGGCGCTGGCCAGGGAGACCTGCACGGTGTGCTCGCCCCGGAATTCAGTGGTGCTGAGGACGGCATCGCCGAATTTTTCCTTCAGGGCGGTGACCATTTGCGCGGCGTTCATGATGCGATTCGTGGCGGCTTGTTGACCTTTTGACGATTTTTGACCGATCGAAGACTAGGACAGGTCGTTGATG
>DMMK01000121.1 GCA_003453085.1 Verrucomicrobiales bacterium | reverse complement strand
GTATTGCTCATGACTCCATGACCCGTTACGTTTTCAGCCTCTCCACCCTCCTCATCGTCACCTCTGGCCTGCCGCTCGCCGTCCACGCAGCCGAGCCGTATGACGCCTTCCTGCAGAAACACTGCATCAGCTGTCATGGCCCCGAAAAGGAGAAGGGAGATTTGCGGATCGACCAGCTTTCGCGCGATTTCAAACTGGGCGCCGACACGCATCATTGGGCGGAGATTATCGAGCAGGTCAATTCCGGCGAGATGCCGCCCAAAAAGGAGAAGCAACCGACGCAGGAGGAGATCGCGGCATTTGTGACGAGCCTTGATGCTCACATCAAAGAAGGACGTGCGGCACGCATGGCCGCCAGGCCGGCAGTGGCGCTGTATCGGCTGAGCCGGAAGGAGTATCAAAACACCGTCTATGATCTTCTCGGCGTGCGCTATGATCCCGCCAAACCCGGGGAGCTGAATGAGGACACGCTGTGGCACGGTTTTGAGCGCATCGGCTCGGAGCTCTCGCTCTCACTTTCGCATGTGGATCGCTACTACCGCGCGGCAGAACTGGTGCTGGACCGCGCCTTTCCCACGGCCACCTCGGCTGAGCCGCGCAAAGTCCACAAGACCGCCGCCGACATCCGCTACAATGGCGGCAAGGACCAGCAGGCGGCGCTGGATCGCTTCGGCATCAAGCGCCCGCTGCGTTACCTCATGTTTCCTGGCACCACTCAGAATGCGCTCTCGCCCAACTGGTTCGGGAAGACGGGACCCGAGCACAGTGGGCTCTACAAAGTCCGCATCCAGGCCAGCGGCATCCGTCCCCTCGGTGGCCAGCCAGCGCACTTGAGCATCGGCAAGCGCACTGGAGAGGAGACGGTGGACAGTGTTATTGACCTGGACATCACCGCACCGGAGGACAAACCGCAGGTCTATGAGTTCGAGGTGTTTCTCGAGATGCCCGCGACACTGGATTTCTGCATCGTGGCCACGGATGTGGTGGACAGACGGAGTGGCGCGGCCTTCCGCAATGCCCTCTCCAGCAGAGGCGGCTACATTTTCACGCATAGCAGTGAGACCGTGCTCCTGAACCCGAACGCCCCGCAGATGTTCGATGACAAAGGCAACGGCCTTTTTTCAACAGTGCTCCTTGATTGGATCGAATGGGAAGGGCCGCTGGCAACGGAGGCAGAAAAGTCCCGGCGCAAGGACGTGGTCCCCGCCGATGACGCGACACCTGAAGTCGTCGCAGAACATCTGCAACGCTTTGCTGAACGCGCCTGGCGCCGGTCGGTTAACAAGGACGAGTTGGAGCCATATTTGCAATCTTACCGGATCGAACGCGAGGCTGGTGAAAAGCCTGCCGAAGCCTATCGTGTGGCGATGCAGGGCGTGCTGACCTCACGAAATTTCCTCTACCTCGTCGAGGGCGAGCCAACGGCCCGCGAGCGTCTCACCGACCTAGAGCTTGCCTCGCGGCTCTCGTATTTTCTTTGGAGCTCAATGCCCGATGACACTCTTTTCAATGCAGCCAAAGGAGGCGGTCTGAAGGACGAGGAATTGAAAAAAGAGCTGGACCGAATTTTGACGGACAGCAAGATCAACCGCTTCGTTGACGACTTCTCGCGGCAGTGGCTGCAACTGCATCGAGTGGGCATGTTTCCGCCAGATAAGAAGCTCTACCCCGCCTACGACCGCTGGTTGGAGACGAGCATGCGGGCCGAGCCTGTGGAGTTCTTCCGCGAAATGCTCACGAAGAACCTGCCCATGGAGTCCTTCATTGATTCCAACTGGACCATGGCCAATTCCCGGCTCTGCGATTTCTACGGATTGCCTGAGCCGAAGACGGCCAGCTTCCAGCGCGTCTCCCTCAAGCCTGAGGATCGTCGTGGCGGACTTCTAACCATGGGGGCGACGCTCGGGCTGACCTCAGATGGAACGCGCCACCGCCCGGTGCACCGCGGCGTTTGGCTCAGCGAGGTAATTTTTGCCAAAACGCCGCCTCCGCCGCCGGCCAACGTGCCAGCGATCGAACCCAATCCGCCCAAAAGTCCCAAGGCGACTCTCCGGGATAAACTGGAGGCGCACCGCAACGACGCGAATTGCGCCGCCTGCCATGCAAAGATTGATCCGCTCGGACTCGCCTGGGATAACTACGATGCCATCGGGCAGTGGCGCACCCATGAGAATGTCGCGGCGGGAGTCGGTGCAAACCCCTTGGTGAATCCCAGTGGCGAGATGCCCGACGGCCGTTCATTCAAGGATGCCAACGATTTCAAACGCTTGCTGATCGAGGATCGCGATAAGTTCGTGCAAGCCTTCATCGAACACCTCTGCACCTACGGCCTCCGCCGCGTGCTCACCGTGGATGACCAGGAAGACATCACGGCCATCGTCACCGAAGCGAAGAAAAACCAATACGGAGTGAAGGACATCGTCCGCGCTGTGGCTCTCTCTGAACTGATGAGAAAGCGGTGACAAACCACGTGATCTCCCGCAGATTCAAGAAGGCCAGCCGATTAGGTTTTAGATCTTTGTACTTTCAAAAAAATAATCTGTGGGCCTCCCTGAATCTGCGGGAACCTCAGCTCCATAAAATCCAGCCGCCCCATTACCCAAACCCAATCTGTGGAAGCTCAAAAATGAGCGTTTTTGAATGAGCTACAAACTCCAAACCCAATCTTCTGGCCTCTCCGAATCTACGGGAGATCCAGTCACCCGCGCCTTCATTGGTCATGCAATGAAAGTGCACACAGCCGTTGGGCCAGGGCTTGGTGAGGAGATCTACCATCAAGAGCTTGTCGGGGCACTCACGAAGGCGGGTATTGTGCACCTTTCAAAACCGAGGCGGGATTTGGTCTATCGCGGGATTGTGGCGGATACCTTCGAGCCTGATTTTGTCATCGAGGAGCATTTCATTCCTGAGTTGAAATGTCTCCGTGGATCATTCGCGGCAGAACACTTGGTTCAGGTGTTCTGCTACTGCAAGTTTTGGCGGCTGCGTACAAGTCTTCTGGTTGATTTCGGCAAGCAGAGCCTGATGTGGAAGCGATTTTTGTATCGTTCACACTCAGCAAGATTCATAGAAACCAGGCTGCCTGATTTCGTTTCAGATCCAGCCCTGGCGGACACTATCTTTCACGCTGTCAGTCAATGCCTAGACGAAGTTGGTCTTGGTTATCGGCAGACGACCTGGAACGGTCTGGTCAGGGCGGCCATTCAAGTCACTGGTTCCGAGGTTCATCTCAATCCAACCGTCACCGTTCTCAGTCACCCCGGCATCACGGTGTGCAGTCTTGTCGTTAAAGGTGCCTGCGCAGTCTATGTCACTGCGCTAACAGATGGCATCAACGCCACGGATCGTGCTATCCTTCAAACCCATCTCCGCTGGCTAAATCTTGGTTGGGGCATCATCTTCCATTTTGGCAAATCCACTGCCGACTTAGCCTTCGTTCAACATCCCAAAAAGTAATCTGTTGGAATCCTAGGTCTCCCTCAGATTCAAGAAGGCCAGCCGATTGAATTTAGCATCTTTAGTCATTCAAAAAGTAATCTGCGGGCCTCTTTGAATCTGCTGGAAATCACCAAGAAATCAAAAACGAATATGAATTACCTCTCCCAATCCTGGCTGATCGACCGTCGGCATGCCCTCAAAGCACTGGGCTCGTTTATATCCCTGCCTCTGCTGGAATGCATGGTGCCACTTCGCGCAGCGGCGGCGGAGAAGATCACCGCTACACCACGGCGCAGCGCCTTCATCTATCTGGCGAATGGCGTCCATTCACTGAACTACCAGATCACCACGTCAGGGAAGGATTATAAGTTCTCCCGCTCTCTCATGCCTCTGGAAAAGCACCGCCAGGTCATCACGCCCATCAGCGGTCTGCATCACCCAGGAAGCCTCAGTCATCACCACAATTGCATCAGTGTCTGGCTAACGGGTGGAAAGCTTGGCCCTTCCGATAAGAACACCATTTCGGTGGACCAGAAGATGGCCGAAGTCACCGCGCAGCACACCCGCTACCCGTCGCTGGAGGTCGCCATCACTCAGGAATCTCTCGCCTGGACTGCGGACGGAGTCCGGCTGCCTGCGATGCGCCGTTGCAGTGAGATCTTTTCATCCATGTTCGAGGAGCCAAAAGGCGGCATCGCAGCCCAGCGCCGGGCCTTGCGCCGCAAAGGCAGCGTGCTGGATGACAACCTTGCTGAGGTGCGTCGGCTGGAGAAGAAAATGGGTACCCAGGACAAAGGGCGCATGGATCAATATCTCACCTCCGTCCGCGAGGCAGAGATTCGGACGCGGAGGGCCGATGCCTGGCTTGATACACCGCTGCCCGCTGTCTCCGACGCGGATCGCAAACGCACCAACCGCGATATCGCCGATACCATGGCGGGTGATTATTTTCGCACGGTTTATGACCTGATGGTGCTCGCATTTCAGACGGATATGACCCGCGTGGCCACCTTCAGCCTGGGCGGCGAAGGCCAGGCCATTGCCATCCCTGAAATCGGCATCACGGAGTCGCGTCATCAGCTCAGCCACCACGGCGGAGATCAGGGCTACATGGAAAAGCTAACCAACTATGACACCTTCGCCATCGAGCAGTTCAGCTACTTCCTCACCCGGCTCGCCGAGACCCACGACCTCAATGGCAAGTCGTTGCTCGGTTCCACCATGTCCCTCTTTGGCAGCGGCATGTCCTACGGCCACAGCCATGGCAATGCCAACCTCCCTCTGGTGCTCGCTGGCGGCTCGGACCTCGGTCTGAACCACGGCCAGCACCTGGACTTTAACAAGACAGCCGCAGGATTCCAAGGCTACGCGCTCGACCCCGAAGGAGCGCTGACCACCGCGCATTACCAACTCTGTAGCCGCCCTGCGAACACAGAGGCCCACATGAGCAATCTGCTCCTTCTCATGGCCCAGCGCATGGGCGTGGAGACAGACCAGTTTGGCGACAGCAACAAGGTGATCACACTATGATGCGCTTCTTCCGCTCCCTGGGTTCTTTGCTCTTGGTTCTTGGTACATCCATAACCATCGCAGATGAGCCATTCCGCCCCGAAGTAGGGAAGTTCCCCCCTCTCGAAAAGGCTCACTCCTATCGGGGTGAACTCGTGTTCGTGGACCATGCCAACCGCCGTGGCAGTCTCCGGGTGCAAGGGGCAGGCACGTATTTCCGTAATGCTCCGCACCCCTTTGCCATGCTGCCTTATGGCATCGTCCGTTATCACGGTGCACCGGCGGATCTGCGGGACATCCCGCTCGGTACTGTGCTGCATGTTCGGGCCTTCCTTCCTCCGGACCCGAAGATCTCCGCCGTGCCGGTGTTGCCAGTGGATAACAAGGATAAAATTGCGGGCTACAGTGGCATTGGTATCGCACCGGCCGAGAATCATGTGCTCCTGCTGGAAGACGAGCCCAGTCATTGCCAGCGTGAGGGCTTGGTTTGGAAACTCAAAGAATTGGAGATTAAAAACAACGAAGGCATGATCGTCGCCAGTCGCGAGCCCAAGGCTGGCGCAGATGACAAAGCCAGTGAGGAAAACCTGGCCTTCGATGCGGCCACCCGCATCTGGCGCGGTCGCGAATGCCTCGGCATCGCAGACCTAATCACGGAAGGCATCTGGCCCACCGACGGCAAGAAATCGCTCGGCGGCCAAGCCGTCCTGTTGGGGATCACGTGGAAGCCCACGCCCGATGGTGTGTTCACC
>DMMK01000230.1 GCA_003453085.1 Verrucomicrobiales bacterium | reverse complement strand
GACGCTCTTCGAGGTGCGGCGGGCCGAGGTGGCCCATTCCAGTCGGCCACAAGCGATCGAGGAAGTGCGTCGCGCCGAAGTGCCTGCGCTGAGGGCCATCGAAGTGGAAGCCCCCAACACCGCTTCAGGCGAAATCATCCAGGAAGAAATCCGCCGCCCCGAGATCATCCTCATGGCGCGCCCCCGGTCCTGAGAGCGCGCGGCTCTCAAGCGGGCGTGGAATTAAGAAGGCTCTTAAAACTTCAGTTCTTCCTGGAAGATCATGCGGGCGGCTTGGGCCACGTCTTTGTCACCGCGACCGGAGAGGTTGACGATGATGACCTGGTCCTTGCTCATTTTGGGCGCGACTTTCTGGACTTCGGCGATGGCGTGGCTGCTTTCCAGCGCGGGGATGATGCCCTCGACGCGGCTGAGTTCCTGGAAGGCTTCCAGGGCTTCCGTATCGGTGGCGTAGTTGTACTCCACGCGGCCTTCGTCGTGTAACCAAGCGTGCTCGGGCCCGATGGCGGCGTAGTCCAGCCCGGCGCTGACGCTGTGCGTGAGCTCGATCTGCCCGTCATCGTTGGCTAGCAGCCAGGTCTTCGTTCCCTGCAAGACACCCAGGCGACCGCCTTGGAAACGGGCGGCGTGGCGTTCGGGCACGATGCCGTCACCGCCGGCTTCCACGCCGATCATGCGCACATTGGCATCATTGAGGAAGGGTTGGAAGAGACCGATGGAATTGCTGCCACCGCCCACGCAGGCCACGAGGAGATCTGGGAGGCGATTTTCACGCTCCAGGATCTGCTGGCGGGCCTCCAGGCCGATGACGCGGTGAAAGTCCCGCACCATCATGGGGAACGGGTGGGAACCGAGGGCACTGCCCAGGATGTAGTGGGTGGTGCGGACATTCGTCACCCAGTCACGCATGGCCTCATTGACGGCCTCTTTTAGGGTGGCTTGACCTGCGGTGACGGCCACGACTTTGGCCCCTAGGAAGCGCATGCGTGCCACGTTCAAAGCCTGGCGTTCCATGTCCACCTTGCCCATGTAGATGGTGCAGTCCAGACCGAAGCGGGCGCAGACGGTGGCGGTGGCCACGCCGTGCTGACCAGCACCGGTTTCCGCGATGATGCGCTGTTTGCCCAGACGAAGGGCTAGGAGGGCCTGGCCGAGGGCGTTATTGATCTTGTGCGCCCCAGTGTGCAGCAGGTCTTCGCGCTTTAGGTAGATGCGGGCACCGCCCAGCTTTTCCGTCCAGCGTTCCGCAAAATAAAGGGGGGTGGGGCGGCCGACATACTCGTGCAGGAGACGGTTCAGCTCGGTTTGGAAAAGTGGATCGGCCTTAGCACGCTCATACTCTTCGGAAAGTTCATTGAGCGCGGACATCAGCGTCTCCGGCACAAACATGCCTCCATAGCGGCCAAAGTGGCCGTGTTTGTCAGGCATTACGGGGAGAGAAGCAGCAGGGGCAGCAGTCATGGCGGGAGGGCAGGATAAATCAGATACGCGGCTTGGCAAAGGGCAGGAAAGAAATCGGCCAAAAGGAAATCTTAAAGCGAAGGCCAAGACCTCTCTTTTTGCTCGGTGATGAGGGTGGGCACGCAGGCATCGTGAGGTTCACGGGGGATTACCTGCAAGACCTGGGCCTCAAAACACAGGCCCAGGCGGGCAGCCTTCACGGCGGGCAGGTCCAGGAAACGATCGTAAAAACCACCGCCACGGCCCAGGCGGGCTCCATCAGTATGGCTAAAGGCCAGCCCGGGGACGAGGATGAGCGTCAATTCCTCTGGGGGGATGGGGCGGCACTGGGAGATCACAGGCACCCACACGCCCAGAGATCCGCGTTCCAGATCGTGATCACCCGTCACTTCGTAGGCGTGCAGTTCCACCCCCTCCATGGCAAAGAGGGCTGTTTTCCAGCCGCGACTGCGCAACCAGGGCAGCAGGGCGGTGATGAGATCTGGCTCATTTCGCAGCCCGCCAAACAGGCTGACGGTGCCGGGACGTGCCCAGAGATCTCCCCGCGCCATCAGGCGCTGGACGATCTGCTGGGACCAAGCGGACAGCTCCTCCGCAGGCACGGCGCGCAGCCGTTCGCGGACTTGGCGGCGCAGGTCGGCTTTGGTGAGAGGGGCGGTGGACATGCGCGTATGTGGCCAAAGAGCAGGCCTTTGGAAAGCGGCAAGTTGCGAGACATTCCGTCCCGCGCTTGCCACCTTTAGAAAGCGCCTGCATCATCCGGTGAATGGTCGCCTTTCTCTTCCGCCGTCTTTTGAGCAGCCTCCTCGTGCTGTTCTTTGCGGTGTCACTCACTTTTCTACTGACACGCTCGCTGCCGGGCGGGCCGTTTGATCGTGAAAAAGCCAGCTCGGCGCAGGTGAAGGAAGCCCTGGAAAAACAATACAAACTGGATGGCAGCCTGTGGCAGCAGTACACCGCTTACTTGCGGGATCTGGCCCGGCTGGACCTGAGGGTGTCGTTCAAGTACCGGGACTGGAGCGTGGCAGAGATTCTGGCGCAGAAGATGCCCACGTCCATCAAGCTCGGCGGTGTGGCCTTTGTCATCGCCAGTGTGCTGGGCGTCTTCATCGGCGGGCTTGCCGCCATGCGGCGGGATACGGCGGTGGACTGGACGGCCATGTTTGGGGCCATCGTAGCCATTTCCATTCCCTCCTTCATCACCGGGCCGTTTTTGGTCGCCGTGTTCGCTCTTTGGTTAGGCTGGTTGCCGGTGGGCGGCTGGGGGAGTGTGCAGCACCTCATCCTGCCGGCCTGCTGTCTGGCGGCACCGTATGTGGCCTATGTGGCGCGGCTCATGCGCAATAGTCTGCTGGATGTTTTGAAGAGTGACTTCCTGCGCACCGCGCGGGCAAAGGGGCTCACGGAATCTCAGGCGCTGGTGCGTCATGCCATGAAGGTGGCCATCCTTCCTGTAGTGACCTATCTAGGCCCACTTGCGGCGCATTTGCTCACGGGTTCCATGATCGTGGAGAGTGTGTTTAACATCTCCGGCGCGGGCAGCATCTTTGTGAATGCCATCCAGAACCGCGATGCCTTCCTCCTGTGTGGCGCGGTGGTGATCTATTGCACGCTGCTCATCGTCTTTAACCTCATCGTGGACCTGCTTTACAGCGTCCTGGACAAACGCATCCAGCTCCATGGCTAAAGCTCCCCCTGCAGCCGCTATCAGCCGCCCGGGAGGCTGGGCCATCGTCCGGCGAAACCGTCCGGCGATGATCTCCCTCATCTACCTGGCCTTTGTGGTGCTGGTGGCCTTCACGTTGCCCTTCCTGCTGCCAGATAGCCTGAAGGTGACCAGCAGCAGCACCTTCCTGCCGCCCTTGTCGTTAGACCAGGAAACCGGCATGTTGCACCTGTGTGGCACGGATGTGAATGGGCAGGACTTGTTTTACCGTCTGCTCACCGGGGCGCAGGTGTCTCTGGGCGTCGGCATCATCGGGGCCATCATTTCGCTCTTTATTGGCACGGGTTATGGGATGGTCAGCGGCTTCTTTGGCGGGCGAGTGGATGCGCTGATGATGCGGGCCGTGGACATGCTGTATGCCGTGCCGCGCATTCTTTTCATCATGATCTTCATCGCTGCCTTTGATGGGGTGTTTAAGGATTGGCTGCATGGCACGCGTCTTTGGGCCCAGCAGAAACAGTGGCCCATGCTGGATGACACGGCGCGTTACCTCATCCCCTATTCGAAAATCCTGGTGATGATTTTTTCGTTAGGCCTGGTGGAGTGGCTGACGATGGCTCGCATCATTCGCGGGCAGGTGCTGGTGCTGCGGGAAATGACTTTTGTCACCGCCTCCCGGGCCATGGGGCAGGGCGGGTGGACCATTCTGCGCAAGCACCTGCTGCCGAACTTGAGCACCATCATTCTCACTTATCTCACGCTGACCATTCCGGCGGTGATTTTGGACGAGTCCTTCCTCAGTTTCCTCGGT
>DMMK01000563.1 GCA_003453085.1 Verrucomicrobiales bacterium | reverse complement strand
GAAGGGGACGTACCTGAATCTCGACTCGCTGGGGCTCACGGAGTTGCCGCCGGAGATCGGCCAGCTCACGGCGCTGAAGTTTTTTTCGGCGAACGGAAACCACCTCACCTGCCTGCCGCCAGAGATCGGCCTGCTCACAGACCTGGAGGTGGTCTTCTTGCTCAAGAATCGGCTGACCACGCTGCCGCCAGAGTTCGGGCGGCTGACGAAGCTTGATCAGCTCTACCTGGGCGAGAATGCGCTGACGGAGCTGCCGCCAGAGATCGGCCAGCTCACGCGCCTGTGGCGGCTGCACCTGTGGGGAAATCAGCTCACGCGGCTGCCGCCGGAGATCGGCCACCTGAAGGAGCTCATGGAGCTGAGCCTCAATGCCAATCCTCTCACCGGACTGCCGGAGGAACTCTGGGGACTCACCGGCTTGCGCTCCCTGTTCCTGGACAACATCGGCCTGGACCACCTGCCGCCTGAGATTGGCAATCTGACCTCGCTGGTGAAGCTGTACCTGAAGGGCAATCGGCTGACCTCGATGCCAGCGGAGCTGGGCCTGCTGCCTGAGCTGCGAACTCTCGTCCTCACTGGCAACCCGCTGATCTCTCTGCCCGAGGGGCTGCGCCAGCTACCCGGCCTGCAACTTTTAGCCTGCGACTGGCTGGACCCGGCTGAGGTCTCCTGACGGATGGAGAGCCGATCTGGTCTAACCAAAAGGAATGAGCCATTTGGAGACAGCCGCAGTGCCACGATCTTGAGCGAGCCGGGGCGCGACCTTGGATGAGATAGGCATTGCTCTTTCCCGCTTACGTTACCTGAATTTGGCTGGCGACCATGGTCATCAGCCGCTCGGACTGACGAGAGGAGGGTTCGACCAAAACAATGTCCACGGCGTGGACATGTCCGGCGGCATCGAGGATGAAGTTTTTGGGCAGTGCATCACTGGCCACGATGTCCCTCGCCTCATGCAGATACGCGCCGTCATAGGCTTTTAGAAACCCCTGGTGCCGCATGTAGAGATCGATGTCTTTCTGGGTGGGGTGCGGTCCCTCGGTGGCGAGTCCATCTGCCCGGTACCAGGGCTGCGTGGTCACCACGCGCTCGCCATTTTCACCAGGCAGCAGCACGCGGCCTAGCAGGCGAATGTCATCTTCAAAAAGCTCATTCGCCCAGGCTAGCCGCCGGGCATATCCAGGCAGCCCCAGTTTCTCAGCTCCAAATTCGCCCGCATTGGTCAGCTTCACGGCCAAATTGACCTCGTCACAAAACCAAACTTCGTGCTCTCCTCCATGCAGGCGGGGCCGCCCCCGTAGCAGCACCGCTAGGGCAGCGGTATCCAATATGGGTAGGCTGACTCCAGTGTCCGCTGCTGCGGCCTGAAAGGGTTTCGGATCCAATCCTCGCCAGAGCAGGTCTGCATCCGCTACACCCCCATACCCGTGGAAGGTTGTGGGCGACTCCCACAGACAGGGCCGAGTGGGCTGGCCTGCCTGCCGTGCCAGAGCCTGAAGCGCCACCTCAAGCGTGACTTTGAGAGATACTTGAAGCCGCTCTGGCAGGGTTCCTGTTTTCATCACATTTACGTGTTTCATTCAAAGCTGAAGGCGGGCTTTTTCAAGGAGTATCCAAAGAGATCTGAGGAAGATTGTAGACTTGATTTTCCAGCCACTCGTATTGTGTGGGATCTGCTGGATGAGCGAGTGGAAGCGCTTTTCCTGCGCAGGGTTGTTGCGCAGCAGTTGGTCCACTCCGTTGTGCCCCACATGCTCATGCAGCAGGACGCGGGAGAAGGCTTTAGTCGGAGCGATTAAAGTTGATAGTGATCAAAAACTTTTTTCAGATGCTCCTCTGGAATGTTGCCAT
Source organism: Verrucomicrobiales bacterium (assembly GCA_003453085.1). Taxonomy (GTDB): domain Bacteria; phylum Verrucomicrobiota; class Verrucomicrobiia; order Verrucomicrobiales; family Verrucomicrobiaceae; genus Prosthecobacter. The sequence goes on along the minus strand of DMMK01000563.1, from coordinate 1,564 downwards.
AATTCCATGGAAAGGGTCGCGGTTTCCTGTCCACAAAAGCCCAAAAATCTTTTGCAAACTCACTGTGCGCACTGGCGAATGCTAAGAGGTCGTAACCGGAACTTGGACGCAGATCAAGAGAGCGAATATTAACCTCATCGGCATCATGAAGCTCCACTTCAACTTCCCCATCTAACGTTTTATCTCCATAGCGTAAGATATAGCGATATTTATTGCCTTCAACCAAGGCCATTTCGTCGATTTGAATGTTCATTTTCTATAAATAATTTTCCATGCTAAACCTCATTGAAAATTTCCATTTCATGAGATGTTGACCGAAAAGTATGTCTAGATGTAAGGCAATTCGGTCTTACCCCCAATGGTCAGGCTATGCGCTCCAGCCTGCCAAATTCGGTCTCCGGGTTATCCGCAAAGAAGAGGGTTTTTGTGGCGGATACTTCGACGTGGTCCGTTTCAGAAAACGCCAGAAGATGCGCCATGGAATCTGACTTTTGAGCATCAAACAAAAGCACGCCTAGCCAGTCATCACCTATCAAACAGAAGAAATCAGGACCAAATCCCTCATCCGTCAATTCGGCCCACTTCTCGGAGGGGTGCATGCGTACGGGGCCTTGAAAGGACAGCTTCAAACGCGGATTGTCCGTCATCAAAAAAGGAGCGGTCGGCATTGCGGCTGCCCGAACTCCGTTCAGTTTCCAATAAAATCCGCCACGTGTCGAATGCGCGAGGCCGATGGATACCTCGGGCAACCTGATCTGTTCCAATGCTGTCAGGCAAAAGACATCGCCTTGATAGTGCTCCCTGGAGTTATTGCCAAACCCGTGAGACGAAGCCACGGGAGATCCGTCCAACCTGACATCCCCATCATCAAGGTCTGTTGCCTTGTGTGTCCAGTAAAGGACGTTGTTATCAATATCCATAGCGAAGTCCATATTTATAGAGCTGGTTAATTGCTTTCTCAAGCACAATCCTTTCGGGTTCACTCAAGCTTTCTGCGGTTTCGAGAAGGTGTCTTTTAACTATTATCTCTTCAGCGGCCCTCTTGGGGTTATGGCGGCGGGATTTTACTCCATCGGGTGACTGATAAGATTTTTTTAACTCTTGCTCTAATGCCTGAATTTCGTATTTCTTCCACCCATACCGTACTCTCCAATGAGAGTACTCTTCGAGCATTTCCCATTTTTTGGTGTACTGCCCATGATTAATTTTATATCCAGTTACCTTGCCGCTTTTATCTTTTATCTCCGACAGGCCGGCATCATTGGATTTCTCAACTTCAATTCCTTGCCGCTGCAGATTTGATATGAATGCTGACAGATCATCACCCTGCCTTCCCACTTTATTATAATATTCTGTCCAATAAGGGAGTTCCATGTCTTTGTCGAATCTCTCCCGACTGGACGCAACAGGTGGGTCAGGCCTGCTAAGCCCGCCTTGAGAAGACTTCAAAACTCCCGGAAGCCGAGGACTGGACCCTTTCTTGAACGTATTAGCCTCCGCCATGCTAGCCTTCGCCTCCTCCTGCCGTTGCAGGGCCTGGGCGATGTGGGCGTGGAGTTCGGGT
>DMMK01000201.1:699-4139 GCA_003453085.1 Verrucomicrobiales bacterium | reverse complement strand
GTGGGACGATTGGCGGCGTTAATCGCTTGGCTGTTATCATGAAGATAGCAGCCTGCGCTCCTGCCTTGCCACTCATCCCACCGCGCCCGCCTTTTCAATCGGACAATCTTTTTGGAAACCGGTCTAGACCTCTCCTGCACTCAAGGATTCACAAGCGGCATCTTCCACTCCGATTCACCTGACCGGGGCACGATCTTCAGGAAGAAGGAGCGATGGGCGGGCAGCAGCAGGCTGTTGCTGAGGTCCGGGGCCGAGGCATCGCTTCGGGGCGTCCAGGCCCCCAGGGTATTGGCTTGGCGCAGCCAGTAAACCGTGTAGGAAGCGGCCCCGGGCGAATGGTCGCCCGCCCAGAGTTGCAACTGGTCGGACACGGAGCTGTTTTTGCCGGCCGTGAAGCCATGCGTAGCGGCGAACTGCAATTGCTGCGGGGTCGAGTCCACCGGCCAGGGCAGGGCCAGAAGATTGTGCGTTTGATCCAGGATCCGCACAAACGCGCCTGTGCGCACATGGCCGGTCAGCGTGTAGGTGCTGGCCTGGGCGGCGATCTTGACCATCACCCCGGTGCCTGGAGGAATGATCAGGTCATCCGCAGAAGGCTGGCTGCTGTCGCCGGTCGGTCTCCATTCATGTCGGTTGGAGGAAAGCTCCAGCCAGTACTTTTTCCATTCCATTTGCTCAAAGGTCAGTACCTGGTCGGCTTGGATGGATCCGTAGGCACCTTTCAGCAGCGTCTTGGGAAACACCTGGCCGAGGGTCACATGCGGCCTCACCACCACGCGGGCTCCAGCCAAGTCGGTGGGCAGGTTTTTCAGGGTGGAGTTGGCAGAGGTGAGGTCCAGGGAAAGGGTCTGCCCCGTGATGCTCAGGATGTCATAACGATGTCCCGCATGGGCACCGTCGCGCACTTCCAGGTAGCACGGCGTATGGGCAGGGTAGGCGGGCAGGATCTGGCCCTGGACATTCAGCGAGTTGGCCGATGCGAGGTCCGCGACAAAGCCGGCATACAGGGGGGCATTGACCCAGCTTACGCCGATGGTCTGGGAACCTGGGATCAGGGCCATCTGCTGCCAGCACTGCGGTGTGCTGGCTGCGGAGATACCGCTGCTGTGGGTGACCCGCAGGCGGACCATTCCGCGCTGGGCAGACTGGCCGGTGAGCTGGCTGATGCCTGCCCAGGTGAACTGCTCTTCATCGGTGCCCAGATCGGTGGCGACCGGTGCCATCATCAGAGGCTGCCAGTCCCGCAAATTCGTGCTGCTCTCCAGCTTGAAGGTGACATCGGTCACGATGCGTGGGCGGATGAGGTGGGCATCCACACGTCCTTCCGGTGTGGTCGTCAGCCACCAGCCGGCATCGTATTGGTGATCGCTGTTAAAGGCGTATTCGATGAGGTCATTGACATCATCCCCATCGAAATCACGGTCCTTCGCGTTCGAAGATCCTGGAGCGGAATCCGGTGTCCCGGGCGTGCTGCCGCTGCCGCCTGCGACTGCCTGTGTGCCGACGATCTGGACCTGGTCAAAAACCGCCGTGGAAAGTGCCGCCGGGCTGGATGAGGTGACCGCCAAGCCGACATGCAGGGTGGATGGCATCCCTTCCAGAGTGACCACGCTCACGGGTGTCCAACTCGTCCCATTGGCCGAGGCATAGGCGGTGAAGGTATCGCCCAGTCGCACCAGTCGCACCCAGTTGTTAGGCACAGGATTCAGGGCTGGGCCGCCCGCATAACTCGCCGCCGCATTGACACCGGACCGCCAGACAAAACCAAAGCCGTTGCCAGCACCGGTGGGGGTCGTAAACATCAGGGCATGGCGGGAGCCTGGAGTCAGGGATTCGCGGAACATCACGCCCGCCTTGCCCCAGGGATTTTGATTGCTCTGGCTGGTCACACGGGCGCGAATTTCGCCATCTCCCACCAACTGGACCGCCGCATACTGGAAGCCGTCCTGGGTGAAGAAAATGTCCTGGCCCGCCCCTTTCAGGGTGTAGGTGCCGGTGCCAGCCTCATAGTTGGTTGAGCCTGCAACCGCCACATTCCCGATGTCCTGGCCCTGGAGGCTGATGGTGGCCGGTGGGATGTAGCTAACAATGAGTGTGTTTGAGGTGCTGCTGGCGATTGCACTGCTGTTTTGCGCGGCTCCCGCAGGCAGGGAGATGGTGACATTTCCCTCGGCGGCAGGAGTGATGGTCACACTGTATTGCGTGCCGCTGCCAATGAGGTTGGACGCCGTGCCATTGGTCACCACGAAGTCCGCTAAAGCCAGCCCGGTGACACTTTGGGTAAACTGAGCCTGGAGGGTAAAGGAACCTGTCTCGAGGGACGATGGTGAAGTCAACGTCACCGCGGGTGCCACGGCGCTTTGCGAACCCACGATCTGTACATTGTCGAAAGTGGCGGTGCCGAGCTGGGTACGTGCGCCTGAGGTGAGGGCCAGCCCAACATAAAGGGAGGATGGCAGCCCGCTCAAGGTGGTGGTGTTCACCTGCGTCCAGGCGGTGCCATTTGCCGAGGCGTAGGCCGTCAGCGTATTGCCCACCCGGACCAGTCGCACCCAGTTGTTGGGGGCTGGGTTCAGGGCAGGGCCTGCGGTATAGCTGGTGGCCCCGTTGGCCGTCGGACGCCAGACGCTGCCAAAGCCATTTCCGGAGCCTGTGGGCGTGGTGAACATCATGACGTGCCTCGAGCCGCCTGTCAGGTTTTCACGGAACATGACACCTGCTTTGGCCCAGGCATTCAGGAGAGTTTGGCTGGTCACGCGGGCGCGGATTTCGCCATCGCCCGTGAGCTGTGTCAGGGCATATTGGAAGCCATCCTGAGCGAAGAAGATGTCTTCCCCGGCTGCCTGCAGGGTGTATTGGCCAGCATTGAAAGCGGTAGATCCCGTCACTTCCACCGAACCGATGTCCTGCCCCTGAAGAGACACGACCACGGGCGGCGCGTAAGTGACGTTGAGGTTATTGGAGGCGGTGTTGGCAATGGCTCCGGCGTTGACCACCGTGGCCGCAGGCAGGCTCAGCGTCACGTTGCCCGGTGTTGTGGGGGTCACAGTCAGGCTGTAGCTTGCACCGCTGCCGGAAAGGTTGGAGACGGTCGCAAGACCCACCACAAAATCTGATAAGGCCAGCCCGGTGACCGGTTGGGTAAACTGCACCTGCACGGTGAATGGTCCTGTCTCCAAGGTGGAGGCCGCACTCAGGGTGACGGCCGGGGCCTGCACGCTCTGGGCACCGGTGATTTGGACACGGTCAAACACCGCTGATGTTGTCTGATTGATTTGACCGGAGGTGGCGGCCAAGCCGATGAAAACCTGCGAAGGCAGCCCCGTGAGAGTGGCGGTGCTTACCTGGGTCCAGGCACTGCCGTCGGCTGAGGCGTAACCCGTCAGCACATTTCCCACTCGCACGATGCGCACCCAGTTGTTAGGCACAGGATTCAGGGC
>DMMK01000201.1:0-586 GCA_003453085.1 Verrucomicrobiales bacterium | reverse complement strand
GTTAGGCACAGGATTCAGGGCAGGGCCTTGGGCATAGGCCGTCGCCCCATTGGCGGTGATGCGTGCGACGAGGCCGAAGCCGTTGTTCGCCGCCGGAGGGGTGATAAACATCGTGGCATGGCGCGAGCCTGCCGTGAGATTTTCACGGATCATCACACCCGCTTTGGCCCAGGCATTGGTATTGCCAAAGCTGCGCACCCGGGCGCGGATCTCGCCATCTCCGTTCAGCAGGACCTTGGTGAAATGAAAGCCGTCTTCATTGAAGAAGATATCCTGGCCCGAGGCCGTCAGGGTGTAGGTGCCTGTCTCTGCATCCAGCGAGGTCGAGCCTGCCAGTTGCAGGCTGCCGATATCCTGGCCCACCAGCACGGGGGCAGGGGACTGGTAGCTGCGCGTCAGAGCTGTGGAACTCAGGTTTCCGAGGCCGCTGGAATCCTGCGCCACATTGGCCGCCAGAATCACGCTCACATCCGCCGTCGGTGTCAGTGTAAAACTGTAGCTGCTGCCGCTGCCGGTCAGGGCCGTTGCGGTGGCACCTGTGCAGGTGATGTCCGCGAGGGTGAATCCGGAAACCGCGTGGCTGAAG
>DMMK01000090.1 GCA_003453085.1 Verrucomicrobiales bacterium | reverse complement strand
CCTTCCAATAGCGAAATTCGGCCCCCTCACGCAAATGCCTGATGCCCGGCTTGAAGAGCGGACGTAAAAAGGCATGATGTCTGTGATGATGGAGAACTCCCCGGAAGTCGTGATCGTAGGTGCCGGACCTGCGGGTTGCACCCTCGCCGCCCTGCTGGCCCAGCGCGGCATTGCCAGCGTCGTTTTTGATGACGACAAACGCCCCGGCCTCCTCGTCGGCGAATCCCTCATTCCCGGCGTCGTCCCCGTCTTCCGCCAGCTCGGCATTGAGGAGCGCGTGGCCGCCATGTCCACCCGCAAACCCGGGGCCTCCTTCTTCGTCACCGATGACGGCCCGCGCATCCACTTCAGCTTCAAAAATGTGGAGGGTCACCTGCCCCCCTACTCCTACAACACCCCGCGCCCCGAGCTGGACAACCTCCTGCGCGTACGGGCCGAAGAACTCGGTGCCCGTTTTGTCCATGCCCGGGCCACCCTGGAGCCCAGCGTGGAAAACGGCCAGCCCACCCTGCGCCTGAGTGCCGAAAGCCTAGCAAAGGCGGGCCTACCGCCCGATGCCCGCCCCTTGCTGGTGGATGCCTCAGGCCGCGCCCGCACCTTCGCCCGCAGCATGAACATCCCCGCCGTCCGTGGCGAGCGGGACGACATCGCCTACTTCGCCCACTTTGAAGACTTCGACCATGACGAAGTGGAGCCCGGCCAGGTCATCATCTCCGTCCTCAGGGCAGGCTGGAGCTGGCGCATCCCCCTACCCGGCCGCCTTTCCGTGGGGATCGTGGTGAATAAAGCCCACGCCCCCACCCTGGGAGCCACCGCCGAAGAACGCCTGGAAAACGCCATCCGGCAGGAGCCCATCCTCGCCGCCAAAGGCAGCCGCGCCCGGCGGGTCTCCCCGGTCATGACCTATACCAACTACCAGCTCCTCTCCCAGCAGGGTCACGGCCCCGGCTGGGTGCTGCTGGGGGATGCCTACGGTTTTGTGGATCCCATGCTCTCTCCCGGCCTCTTCATGTCGCTGGAGGGCGCACGCCAGCTCGACGAATGCGTCTTTTCCAAAGGCACGCAAATACTCCGGAACCCCGCCGCCCTCGCCCGCGCCCTGGACCGCTACAGCCGCCGCATCGTGGAGTGGCACCAAGCCTGGACGGACCTTGTGCGCTACTTTTACGATGGCCGCATCTTCCAGATCCACCTCGCTGGCAAGAACCTGGCCATGAAGCCCTCCCCCCTCAACATCGCCAGCGTCATGGAGCGGCACTCCACTTTCCACATCGCCAGCATGGCTTCCGGGGGCTACACCCGCAGTGGCTACAGCCGCAGCCTCATGAAGATGCTGTCCAAATACCTCGTCTGGCAGGTGCCAGCGGCTGAAAACTTCGCCGTGCGCAACGCCTGGCACCCGCCCCTCCGCGCCGCTGCCTGAGGAGGCTAAACGAGTTTTCCGAAAGCCCGTGCAGGCAAAAGTGGCACGGCAAAAAGATGTCGGGTAAAAGCTAAAGGCTGCCATGCTTCCCATCCCACGGCTGCCAACAAAAACGGATCTTCCCTGAGGAAGATCCGTCCGTGAATTGACTGTCTTTTCGGTGCTTACTTCTCCGTGATCTTGATGCCGCGCATCCACACCTTGTCGTGGTGGTCGGTCAGCATGATGCGGCCCTTGCCGGGGGCAAAGCCTTCCTTGGACTTGAACTTGCTGCCTGCGATCATCGTCTTCCACGCATCCGTGGTGGTATCCGCCGCGCAAACAAGCTTGCCATTCAGCCAATGCTCGATCTTGCCATCCTGCACCACCACGCGGCTGCTGTTCCACTGGCCGGGGGGATTCAGCGGCTTGTCTGCCTCCGGGGCCTTGATGTCGTAGATGGAGCCCGTGGTGTGGCTGCCGCCTTTCAGGCCATCGGGATGCTTGGCATCGTCAATCATCTGGTACTCGATGCCCAGCCACTCCTTGCCGCCGATCTTCGTCACCCAATATTTGATGCCGTTGTTGCCGCCTTCTTCCACCTTCCATTCCCACTCCAGCACAAAGTTCGTGTATTCCTTCTCGGACAGCAGGTTGCCGCCTTTTTCACCATTCAGGTGCAGCGCCCCATCCTCCACCACCCAGCCGGCACCCGGCTTGGCACCATCAGGTCCGGTCCATCCGGCGAGGGATTTTCCATCGAATAGAGAGACGGCATCTGCTGCGATGACACGGCAGGCGCCCAGAACGAGAAACACAAAAAGAGAAGCTTTCATGAAGGGTCAGAATAAACAGTCCGCAGCCGCTGGCAAGCATTGTGCAAGCCACAGCCACCTGCCCTCAAACGTAAAATTTCACCTGCTCTGTTCAAGAGTCTGGCTTACATAGAAAAAACATGGCTAACGAGGAGCAGTCAGGCAAATCCCCCACCCCACCCTGGGAAGCGAAAAAAGTTCCTTCCAAGCGTGGCTTGTTCCGTAAGATCGCCCTTTGGTCCCTGGGCCTCGGGGTGCTCGGGCTCGTCATCTACGGCCTGCGCCCCCGCCCCACGCCGGTGGAGCTGGCCGAGGTGAAGCGCGGCCCCCTCACCGTGCATGTGATGGAGGAGGGCAAAACCCGCATCCGCAACCGCTACATCGTGGCCGCCCCCGTCACTGGCAGCATGCGCCGCGTGCCCCTGAAAGCCGGTGATGAAGTCAAGGCCGGCGAAACCGTGCTCACCCTCATTGAGCCCGGTATCGCCCCGCTCATTGATGCCCGCACCAAGGCCCAGGCCGATGCCCGCATCGCCTCCACCCAGGCCGCCCTCCAGCAGGCCTCCGAGGGTCTGGAAATGACGCGCACCGCCGCCCGCTTTGCCCAGGCCAACTGGGACCGTGTGAAGTCCAACGCTACCGAAGGCAGCATCTCCGTCACCGACCGCGACAACATCCAGCGCGAGGCCGAGATGCGCAGCCGCGAGGTCCGCTCTCAGGAGTTCGCCCTGAAGGTGGCCGAGTATGAGCTCACCCAGGCCAAGGCTGCCCTCCTCCAGATGACCAGCCCCGGCGGCGACAGCACGCCGGTGGAAGTGCGCGCCCCCGTCAGCGGTCGCGTGCTGCGGGTGGAGCAGGAGAGCGCCATGATCATCGCCGCCGGTGCCCCCATCCTGGAGATCGGCGACGTGGCCGACCTGGAAGTCGAGGCCGAAATCCTCTCCCGCGATGCCGTGCTCATCCGCCCCGGTGCCCCGGCCAGCATTGAGCAATGGGGTGGCGACGCCCCGCTGAAGGCCACCGTCCGCCGCGTGGAGCCCGCCGCCTTCACCAAAGTCTCCGCCCTGGGCGTGGAGGAGCAGCGCGTCATCGTCCTCTGCGACCTTGATCCCGCCGGGCTCAAAGGCACCCCGCTGGGCGACCGCTTCCGCGTGGAAGTACGCGTGGCCGTGTGGCATGAAGACGATGTCCTGCAGGTGCCCAGCGGGGCCCTCTTCCGCGAAGGCTCCGTGTGGCGCACCTTTGTTTTTGATCAGGGCAAGGCCCGCGTCACCACCGTGGAAACGGGCCGCAGCGATGGCAAATGGACCCAGGTGATCCAAGGACTGAAGGCCGGTGACCGCGTGCTCATGCACCCGCCCGATTCCGTCAAGGACGGCACCGAAGTGGTGGCCCGGCAGTAGGTGGATTTTCAGACAGCCCCGTAGCTGCCACTGCACCTGCCCGAAAGTACTCCCGAGCTTCAGCTCGCACCCGTCTCGTTCGGTCATTCGACCTCGCAGAACCCTCGGCCCACCCGCGTGCTAAAGCACGAGAGTACTTTGGCTGCCGCCTGCCGCAGCGCGACGCACGAACCTCCCGAAACGCCACCCAGCTCACGCCAGCCCGTACTGGTGGGCAAAGGCCTGCTGCACCTTCAGCGTCACTGGCCCAGGGGCCTTGAGGCTGCGGCCATTCAGTCCCGCGATCGGATGCACATCCCGCGTGGAGGAAGTGAGAAAAGCTTCCTCGCACTCCTCCAGCACCACGGCGGGCAGGTCCTCCTCCAGGCACACGATGCCCTCCTTCGCACAGGCCTCCAGGACAAGCTGGCGGGTGATGCCCGCAAGACAGCCGGAGGACAGCGGCGGCGTCAGCAGCCGCCCCTCCAGCACCACAAACACATTGGACCCCGTCCCTTCACAAAGTTGGTTAGACTCGTTCACCACCAGCGCCTCCCCGCAGCCGCGTTCCTTCGCATACAGCAGGGCGCGCACATTTTCCCCATACGAGACACTCTTCACCCCGGCCAGCGCCCCGCGTGAATTGCGCGTCCAGGGGGCCAGTTGTACGTTCTCCGTCGGCGGCCAGGGTTTCAGCGGCGTGGCCACCACCAGCACCGTGCCGCGCCCAGCGCCCCGGTCAGACCCCAGCGGCCCGTCCCCACTGGTCAGCGTCACCCGCACCCGCGCATCCATCAGCTCGTTCGCCGCCATCACTTCCCGCATGCTTTCTTCAAACACCTCTTCCGAGATACAATGCAGCCCGGTGACCTCGCAGGACCGCTGCAGCCGTGCATAGTGCTCCCGCGCAGCAAAGGGCTTGCCACCACGTGCCACCAGGGTTTCAAACACGCCGTCTCCCACCATCAGGCCATGATCCAAGGGAGAAACACGGGCTTCTTCCACCGACTGAAGGCGACCATTGAGCCAGATAAACTGAGATGAATCCATGTGCCGAACTTTAGCAGCAAAAGCAGGCATTCAAGCTTTGAACGCAACCTTGTATGCATGTTTGCAAAGAAAGTTTCCGCAGGCTTTGTGAATCCTTGTGCGTTTATTTGCATTCTTCCTCTAAACTTCCCCAGCCCCCTCCGTTACTGATTCAATATGCTGCGCCTCCTCACCGTTCAGGGAAAGCAGATCGAGCCCTACCTGGATGCTCTCGGGGCCCTACGCATCACCGTCTTCAGAGACTACCCCTACCTCTATGATGGCAGCCTGGATTATGAGCGCGATTACCTGAAGGTCTATTTGGAAGCGGAACGCAGCCTCGCCGTGCTCGCCCTTCACGGCGATGCCGTCGTCGGTGCCACCACCTGCATGCCCATGGCCGATGAAGGTCCCGAATTTCAAGAGGCCTTTGTCAAAGCAGGCCATGACATCTCTCGCATCTGCTACCTGGGAGAATCCATTCTTCTCTCTCAATACCGTGGACGCGGACTGGGCAGGCAGTTCTTCAAGCATCGTGAAAACCATGCCCGCTCACTCGGTCTGGGCCTCACCACCTTCTGTGCCGTTGACCGCCCGCGCGACCACCCCTTGCGCCCCGAAGGCTACCGCCCGCTCGATGATTTCTGGATCTCCCTAGGTTCCCAAAAGCAGCCCGGCCTGCAGGCCGCTTTTCATTGGCAGGAAGTCCATGAGGCTGCCGAGTCCGCCATACCATTTG
>DMMK01000056.1 GCA_003453085.1 Verrucomicrobiales bacterium | reverse complement strand
CAGCGTGCGCCACTCGCGGCCATCTTGGCGCAGGAGGTCGTCGGCTTCTTTCGGGCCCCAGGATCCGGCAGGGTATTCGCACATGGTCGGCGGGTTGTCCGTCTTGTGCCAGGCGTGCTCGAGTTCATCGATGAACTTCCACGCGCTCTCCACTTCGTCGCGACGGGCAAAAAGGGTGGCATCGCCTGCCATGGCGTCCAGGAGGAGGCGCTCGTAGGCCTCGGGGCTGGCTTTGCCAAAGCTGCTGCTGTAGCGGAAGTCCATCTTCACCTGCTGCATGGACAGGGCCTGACCGGGCTGCTTGGCCAGGATGCGCAGGGCGATGCCCTCATCCGGCTGGATGCGGATGACCAGGGTGTTTTCGCTGCTGCCGGGGAGGCGCGCGGTGGCGAAGGGAACCTGCGGTGGTTTTTTGAAATGCACGCTGATCTCCGTGGCCTTTTTGGGCAGTTGCTTGCCCACGCGGATGTAAAAGGGCACTCCCTGCCAGCGCCAGGTATCAATGTAGAGACGGAGGGCAACGTAGGCTTCCGTTTTGGATTCCGGATTCACCCGGTCCTCCTGGCGGTAGCCCACTCGCGCGGCACCGTCCACACTGCCGGCGGTGTATTGAGCGCGGATGACATTGGCCCCCACGGCTTCGGGCCCCACCAGCGGGCGCAGGGCGCGGATGACCTTCACCTTCTCATCGCGCACGCTGTCCGCGCTGAGGTCGGTCGGCGGCTCCATGGCCACCAAGGAGAGGAGCTGGAAGAGGTGGTTTTGCACCATGTCACGCAGGGCCCCTGCTGTGTCGTAGTAGCCACCGCGACCGCCTTCCATGCCCAGGTTTTCGGCGCAGGTGATCTGCACGTGGTCAATGTAGCGGCTGTTCCAGTTCGGCTCAAACAGGGCATTGGCAAAGCGCAGCACCATGATGTTCTGGGCGGTTTCCTTGCCCAGGTAATGGTCAATGCGGTAGGTGTCCTTTTCAGCAAAGGTACCTGCCACGGTTTCATTCAGCGCCCGGGCGGTGGCCAAGTCTTTGCCGAAGGGTTTTTCACAAACCACACGTGCCCACTTGCCATTCACGCCTTCGTGCAGCCCGGCAGCGCGCAGCATTTCCAGGATCGGTTTGAAAGCTTCCGGGGCAGAGGCGAGGTAGAAAAGACGGTTGGCTGGGGCACCCCGCTCTTCGTCGAATTGGTTCAGCAGCTCGGCCAGGGCCTTATAGCCTTCCAGGTCTTCGAACTCGCTGCGGTGGTAGTGGATGCTTTGGGCAAAGCTGGCCCACAATTCGTCATTGTGGCCTTGGCGGCTGTTCTTGCGATTGCCTTCTTCCAGCTCCTTGCGGAAGACTTCGTCCGATTTGTCCCGGCGGGCAAAGCCGACCACCTTGAACTGGGGAGGCAGGTCTCCCTCAGCCGCCACATTATACAGCGCGGGGATGAGTTTGCGGTTCGTCAGATCGCCCGTGGCGCCAAAGATGACCACGGTGCAGGGCTCCGCACGGTGGCGTTGGAGCAGCGTTTCTTGAAAGGGATTTTCCAGTTCAGGCATGATGGGAAAGGGCGTAGAGAGTAGCGCACCCCCCACGGCTGGCAACTGGCGATGCAGTCTCTGGGCCAGGACATGGATGAAAAGCGTTCATGGATGGGATGAAACGCGTGGCATGAAGGTGGGTCTTTTTGCCTCGGATGGTTGCATATCGGCCTAGATGATGAGAAAAGTTCTCATCCTTACTTATGGCGACTCCTCAATTCAACGACCATGAAACGGACGGTGCTGCCGTTCGAAAATATGCATTCATCCTGGTCGCCGTCGTTCTGGCAACGGGAGGTTATGCTTTTTGGAAAAACCAGAAAAAGCCTTCGTCTGCCGAGAAGGTGACCACCACGTCCACAGAAAAGGGCGCTCAACGGCCCGCTGCCAGCAAGCGCCCCTCGGTGAAGGCCACCTTCAAACTGGAGGTCCCGGCGAGCGCGGTTACGACCGATTCCGTGCGTCAGGAAGTCAAAGACTGGTTGGACCGGACCTTCCAGTCAGAGGGGCTGACGCCCGAACCCGCGCACCTGCCCAAGGATCGCTGGGTGCCTTTTGTTAAAGGTGCCATCGCGCTGGAATGTGGGCTGCCTCAGGCGCTTTCTCGGCAGCAGGTGGCGGACATGGCGCGGGATCTCGTGCCCGTCGCGCATGAGCATCCTGTCAGCGCGTTTCTGGTGGGGATGATCACCCTCCGGCAGGAAGGCAGCGAAGCTCTGCTGGAAAAGGCTTTTCAAGAACTGGGCGCACAACCCGGCATGGAAACGCTGGCCTTTCATGCGGCTGCGGGCCTGGCCCTGGCCACCGGAGAGGCGGCGGGGGCGGAAGCGGTGAAGAAACGAGTGGACCAGACTCTGAAAGCCCTGCGCAAAGCCCTGGATGCGGAGGCGGGGTATTCCAAATACCCAGACCGCCTCTGTGCCTACTTGCTCATGAGCGGGCACATCAAAACCTTTTTCGAGGCCATGCACGAGCCCTTTTGGGACGAGGTGTCCAAGACAGAGGCCACCAAACCCTGGGTCAAGAAATGGATCGAGGGCCTGCACTGCCTGCAAAAGGGCTGGGACGCACGGGGCGGTGGTTACTCAAACACGGTCTCAGATGATGGCATGGCGGTCTTCAAGCACGAGTCTGAAAAGGCGCGCCGCCTGCTGGCGCAAGCCTGGGATCTGAAACCGCAGGATCCCAGCCCGGCTGTCACGCTCATCTACAGCTCTCTTTCGATGGGTCGCAGCGTGGCGCCCACAGAAATGCGCCGTTGGTTTGATGAATCACTCAAGCTCCAGGTGGATGTGGCGGAAGCCTCCCAGCACATGCTTTGGGGCCTGCG
>DMMK01000287.1 GCA_003453085.1 Verrucomicrobiales bacterium | reverse complement strand
TCTTTGAGCATTACGCCAAAGAGCGCCTCGATGGAGAACACTTCGGTGACTTCGTCATCCGTGCGGGCTACGTGGCCGCCACGGTGCAGGGGCCTGACTTCCACAAAAACATCAAGCCTGAAGCCATCGCGCTGAACAGCTAAGTTCGGAATTAGGATTCATCTTTGAGGCGGGGACCGTGATGACGGTCCCCGCCTTTTTTGTTAGGGGTGAAACTCTTTGTCTGTCGAAAGACGGGTGCCTCGTTCCGTATTGGACTGTCTATGCGCCTGCTTATCCTTGCCGCTCTCAGTCTCGCCCTTCCATCATGGGCGGCGGAGACCACCTTCTTCGCCTTTGATGATCACGCCATCCCGTTGCGGCAGAATTTGCAATTGACCTTGGTGCAGGCGCAGAAACATGCGGGCAATCCCGTGCTGCGTTGTGGCCCGCCGGGAGCTCCGGATCATGGGCACGCCATTCTCTACGGCAGCGTGCTGCACATTGGGGGCAAGTTTCGCATGTGGTACCTGGGCATGAGCCAGAAGGAGATCGTCAAAGGTCAGGCCCCTGGGTATTGGCGGCCCATGTGTTATGCCGAAAGTGAAGACGGCATCACCTGGACGAAACCTGAGCTGGGGCTGGTCGAGTTCGGGTCTAACAAGAAGAACAACATTTGTCTTATCGAGTCAGATCCGCATTCGCTCAGCCGGGTGAATGATTTCCTCACCGTCATTCACGAGCCGGAAGCACCCGCGGACCAGCGCTACAAGTGCGCCTTCATTGCCCATCTGCCGTTTGAGGATGTCAAAGGGGGGCGCAGCCCCATCGGCCCCGATGAAAAACGCTGGGGTGCCTTCGTTACGGCCACCAGCGCGGATGGTCTGACCTGGAAGGTGGTGGGAGATCGCCCCGCCAATGCCGGAGGCGAGCGGTTTGAAGTCAGCGGACTATTCAAGTTTGGTCATTTTTATCACGCCACCGGCCAGCTTCTTTCCCCGTGGGCATCTCTGCCGGATGGCCGGGATGTGGGGCGCGTGATGCTGACGTACCGCTCCCCGGATTTCCAGCAGTGGAGTCAGGCCACAGCCCTCAGCTTTGCCCGCCCAGGACAGACGCTCGCCAATCCCGTTCCGGGGCAGCAAACGCACATGGGTGCTGGTTTTTGGAACCGGGGTAACGTGCTCGTGGGTCTTTATGGCATGTGGCAGGATGGTCCGAAGGACAAGCCGAAGGGCAGCTCCCATCTCTGGGGCACGCATGTGGACCTGGGGCTAGTGGTCAGCAATGACGGCCTTCATTTTCGTGAACCGGTGCCCGACTTCAAAGTGATTTCCCGAGGTGGGGAAGGGGAGTGGGACAATGTGGCCCTGCTACAGGGTCATGCCTTTGCGAATGTGGGGGACCGCACCCTGCTCTGGTATTCCCACTGGGATACGGGAGCGAGCTTGAAGAACATGGAAATCGGCCTCGCCACCTTGCGGCGCGATGGATTTGGTTATGTGAGCACCCGGCAAAAGGCGGCTGCGGGGAGTTTCATCACGGATGCCTTTCCCATCGGTGAAGGAACTCCGGAAGTGCGGGTGAATGTGGAGGGTGTGGATGCGGACAAACCGCTGACACTCCAGTGGCTGGATGATCATGACCGGCCTTTGGGGGACGCCACAAAGGTAGGAGAATCCGGCACCCAGGTGGCTATCCGCTGGAGCGGGCCTGTGCCGCTGCCCCAGGGCGGTCGGGCAGCCTTGAAGCTGACTTTCCCGCCCGGTTCAGACGCCCGGGTCTATGCTGTCTATGTGGGGCATTGAAAGCAGATTTTTTGTCGTCGGAGGTGATTGAGGCGTGGCTTGCAAAGGCAGATGCGCCTAGAATGTGGGGCCTAACTTGCTGTTGATGCCCCCATGTCTGACCTTCGCGCCCCTGATTTCCCCTCGGTGAACGAGCTGGGTGGCTGGCTGCCCCAGTATGAAATCCGGCGGCAAACGCACACTGGGCATGACCATGCGATCTTTCTGGGCCGGCAAACAGCCCTGGACAGGGCTGTCGTCATCGAGTTGATCCCTGAGCCACCCGAAGTATTGGCCGTGGCCTTGCAGCAGCGCCTCCGCCGCCGCGCCCGTTTGGTGCATCCTTTGATCACAGCAGTCTTTGATTTTGGCCGCACGCCTGCGGGACAGTTTTATTTGGTCATGGAGCATGTGGGGGGCCAACCTTTGGCAACGCTCATTGAGGAAGGCCAGCTCAAGCCGAAGACGGCTTTCCCTCTGGCGCTTGAATTGTGTGAGGCTCTTCAAATCCTCCACGATCAGCAGATGCCGCATGGCGCTCTGGACGTGCATTCCATCTGGGTGACGCCTGAGGGCCATCTCAAGCTGACAGGCATCGGCATGACGCCTGATGAGGTGGGTGACCTCGCCTGGCTGCGTCCTTTTCGAGGCAGCCTGAGTGATGACATTCGGGCTTTGGGCATCGCCTTGCACTGGATGTTTGCCCGCTGTGCACCTGCCGCCGATGGCCGTCTGTCGCGGGATCTCCCGCCCGCCTTTGCCTCGGTGCTGCGTCGCGCGCTGGATACCGATGTCACCCGCCAGTTCGCACAGCCTTCGGAGGTGGCTTCGGCTTTGAAAGAGGCGCTTCGTGGCGAGCAGGACAAAAGTGAAAGTGCCACCACGAGATCCCGGATGGTGGTTGCCCCTGGGGCCAAACAACCTGCACCCGCTGCTCCTGTGGCTCCGCCGCCGCCAAAACTGGCTCCAGGCCATTTGCAGCCCGTGGTCCGTCACTATCAGCCCACCTTTTTCCAACGGATGGATGCCTTCGTCTGGAAGGCCTTCAGCACCGGGCTTCATCTGATGATCTCCCTTCTCAGTGTGGCCAGCCTGATTTTGCTGATCCTTTTCAAGGACAAGATCGTCATTGAAAAGGACAACACCCTGCCAATGGCCACGGTCGAAGAAATGGAGGCTCCGGAAAAACCGATTCCGGCCGAGGTGCTGGGTGGCCTGCCTCCAGTTCAGGATCTGCCGACTGCGAGTTCGGCCATCATCATCAAACCCATCATGGTGATCCCACCGCCACCGAAGCCGCCCGTGGACCCTCTGGTGGAACTGCGCGCGCAGTACGTGACCGCGGTACAGGAGGCTGCGAATCAGGCTCTGGAAAAAGTCCGCCTGGATGACCTGCCCCATCTTCAGCGGGAGTTGCAGTTGCTCCAGAGCGGCGGGGAGATACCGGCCGTGGATGAGCCTAATCTGCCCGCCTCCCTCAAAATCCTGCGCCAGCGCTACCGTGAGGTGCGTGATGGCCGGGGTGCAGGCGCGCCTTAAAGATGGTTAGGCTAAAGGCAGGTCGAGTCCTACTTTGAAGGCGGCTGGATGAGCCCCTGTTGCTGTTTGGCGGCGGCCTCGAGCTTGGCTTCGCTCGCATAAGGGTTGGGCGGCATCAGAGTCGCCGGGATGGGGGCCCGGCGGTAGTTGGCTGCGTCCCCAGGGCCATAGTTGGCCACGAGGTATTGGACGATCTTTTTTTCCACTGCAGGATCCAGTTTCCACAGGCCACCGTTGGTCTGCATCCAGGTCAGCACGGAGG
>DMMK01000599.1 GCA_003453085.1 Verrucomicrobiales bacterium | reverse complement strand
CCTCTGGGGCCTTGGGGCGGATTTTCTCAAACATCTCTTTTTGCTCCGGTGTCAGCTCCTGCCGGATGCCCTCCACCGCACGGCCAACGATCTGCCAGACGTTTTTGATGCCGTCCTCCCGCAGGGCGGTCAGTTCGGCCACCGCTTTGTCAGTGTGTACTTCCAGCTTTTCCCGCTGGGCCGCGTCCGGTTTCAGTTTCTCCAGGTGCTTCATGGCAGCCTGTTTCCAGAAGGCGGGATCCTCCTTCTTTTTCTGGATGCCTTTGCTGACAATGAAGCCCAGCGTGAACCCCACCCCGAGACTGAACAGGATGAGCAAGGTGATGAGGCAGCCTGCCTTGCTGCGGGGAGAGTAGCTCATGGCCAGGAAAGCTGCATGGTGACGGCCCGATCCAGCGCCGGTGCTTCGATCCGGGATTCAAACCAGCCCGCAAACGCATAGCCCGCACTCAGGCAAAAGACGACCGCCGTGGCCAGCACGGCCCGCAGTCCTAGGCCATTGAACACATCCTCCCATGCCTCGCCTGTTGCCTCCCGCGCATGGGCCAGTACACGGGTGGTGAAACCGTAGGGCAGTGCAGGAAGGTCCGCCTCAGGGCCTTGGCGGGCCTTCTGCGCGAGGTGCTGCCAGCGTTGGTCAAAATCGTTCATGGCTTGTGAAATTCACTTTTCATCGTTTGGCGCGCCAGGGCACGCAGTTTGTGCCGTGCCCGCATGGCACGCATTTTGACCATGGGCCGTGTCCAGCCGGTGATCTGGGAGATCTCCTGGGTGGAGCGTTCCTCCAGATCCAGCAGGGTGAGCACCAGGCGGTCTGACGGAGACAGCAAAGCGAGCAGTCGGGTGACCACTGCCTTGGCATCGGTACTGGGGGTGGCTGGCGGTTCGGCGTGGCGGTTCAGCAGGTAGTCCATCCAGCTCGCCTCGCCCTCGCTGAGGTCGGCAAAGCGCCATTCTGGCCGCGCCTTTTCCGCACGGAGGGCATCCAGGCAGGTGCGCACGGTGAGGCGGCTGACCCAGTGCTCGAAGGGAATGCTGTCGCGCTCGCGATAGGAGTCCAGTTTTTGAAACAGCTTCACATAGACCTCCTGCATCAGATCTTCCTCGCTCTCGCGCCTCGGCAGGTGATTGCGCACCAGCCGCCGCACCAGAGGATGCAGATGCACGACCAGCGCCTCGGCCGCAGCGGCATCGCCACTGCGCACGCGCTGGAGACAGTCCTGCACCTCGAAAGCATCTGGCATCACGATGGCAGGAGTTTATGGAAGAAACGGAGCACACTGCGAGAACAACGTAGCGGCACGTCACCCGGTAACGGGTTATTTGGTCAAGTCCGCCACAGGAATGCGGAAGCAGGCATCCGTACGGGACTTTTGTTTGTCCTCCCCACCCAGGCAATAGACCTGCCCATCACACACCACAAGACCCACCATCGCCTTGTACGGTAGCGGTTTGGCAGGGCGATACTCGTTCTTCTGGAGATCATAGAGAAAGGCTTCGTCCGTGAAGCCCGAGGTGTCGTTTTTGAAACCGCCCGCGAGGTAGATCAGATCGTCACTGAGAGCCACCGCCGTGAGTCCCCGCACCGCATACGGAAACGACGGAAGTTTCCTCCAGCTTTTGGTTTCCATAGCAAAGGCGTAGGCATCCGAGGTATTCACCACGACTTGCTTAGCCGCATCCCAATGGGCGCCGCCAAAGATGAAAAGCTGCTCTCCCACGGTGGCGGATGCTGCAATTCCGAAAGGTTTGCCCGGGTAATCAGGAAGGCGCTCCACTTTCTGAGTGCCCGTGATGGCGACGGCCCGCTTCGTGAGGCTGGCCGGATTGGCAGCATCCGAAGTTCCTCCGGCAACCATGAGGACGCCTGACTTGAGCTGCCCACCCGCTGAGAGAACCAGGCTGTCAGGGAGCTCCTCCAAAAGGAACTGGAAACTTTTTTCACCGTCATAGCTGAACAAGGCTTTGACTGGTTTTTGACCATTGCTGCCGCCTACGAACCCCCCGGCAAGCTGAATCCCGTAAGCGATGGGTGCTTCGAGCTTTGCACCAGAAGTCCAGGTCAGATTTTGGGTGTCCAGAAAATGAAGCCCTTGCAGCCAGTTCTTTGTCCCGCCCGCCCAGTTGGTTCCCCCGGCGATGGCAAGGCTGTTATGATAGCGAAAGGCCATGAAGCCCCCATTCGCCTCCGGCAGCGGGGGCAGTTTTTCCCACTCAGAGGCTTCCGCCTTCAGCAGGTACAGCGCCGCCAGCAGGCAGCTTATGGTCAGGATCGGTCGCGCGGTCATAGGCATCCATACGGGTTTCAGGGGTTTTCCAATCAGCCCGCAGGCGAACATCGGCTTTTCCGGAGAGTTCGCCCACGGCACTGGCGGGCCGCAGGTCCTCCGTGCGGCGCATTTCCCACCAGCACTGGCCACAGTGATTGTGCGCGTGGTTAATCACAAACCCGGCCTCCTTCATCAGCGGGCCGATCCAGCCCATGCAGTGGTCGCAGTAGTCGGGGTATTGCTGCAGGTCATTGCGGATCAAGAAACCCTTTGAAGGGCAAGCGTGCATATCAATGCGGAAGACATCCTCCTGTGCCGTGGCTGTCCAGTCACCGCCTTCCTCGGCCAGGGTGTGGCCCCAGTATTCCTTCATGCCTTCAAAGCCTTTTCCCACTATCAAGGCCGTGGCATGGCGCTGCGAATCTTCATAAATGGCCTCATGCCAGTAGCTGCGCACCAGCCCATGCCCGCCCTGCTGCTGCAACCAATCAAAGGTCCACTCATAGTGGCCGCAGAAGTCGTAGATGCCGATCATGAGGGTATCAAACGGGCTTCGGGACCAGATGTTTACGGAAGTTCCATTTCCTCTGCCACCGGCTCGGGCAGGCCACTCACTCGGGCCAAGGGCGACAGCACATTCACGGGCCAAGGGCGGAAGCGTTCGATGATGCCGGGAGCCAGTTCCTTGCCGTTTTGGTATCCTCGACGCAGCATCTCCATCTTTGCATCAATGTTGTCCACATGATGCAGGATGATGGCCTCTGGGGTCTTTGGCAGCACCGGCGAACCAAATTCATACTGGCCGTGGTGAGAGGCAATGAGGTGTAGTAGATGCATGCGCACCAGATCTCCCGCAGGCTCCAGCATCGTCCAGGCAGGGGCCTCGGGCCGCTCCATCATGTCGCGCCAGAGTTTGTTCACCAGTTCCAGGCCTAACGAAATGTGTCCCAACATTTCTCCATGCAATTGATAAGGCTGGCTGAAGCCTGTCTCGGGGTACGTATTTTCCCACAGCTTGCCGCAATCATGGAACAGTACCCCGGCCACTAAAAGATCGTGATTGAGGGTGGGATACACTCCGGCAATTACCACTGCCGTTCGCATCATTTGCGCCACGTGTTCCACGAGGCCACCTCGGCGGGCATGATGATTTTCCCGCGCCGCAGCGGTGCGACGAAAGCGCTCGCCATGCTTCTCCAAAAACAGACTGCAGAGTGTCTTCAGCCGGGGATCACGAAGGTCCTCCACCAGCGCCACAATGTCCGCATAGTCCGCCCGCTGCCGCTCGGCCAGATCGGCATCGCCGCTGAGAATGACCTGCTTTTCCTCATCATCCAGCAGGCGCATCTGCGGCTGGCGTGGCTCGATGCCGTACTTCCCTGTGTCCACCCATTGCGCTGCTAGCTCGATGAACGTGCCGCGCTGGAGCTGCCGCGCGTCTTGAAACAGTGGGTTGTTATCAAACACTCGCCAGACCATGGAATCCCCCGCATCCGCCAGTTTTACCTCTAGGAACGGCGCTCCGCCTGAGGTCTGCTTTTCGATGCGGTTATCCACCTGTACATGCACCCGATAAGGCTGCGCCGAAGGACCCGCGATCTGCTTCAGTTGCGTGAGGGTCAAAAGGTCAAGATCAGCGGCATCGTCCATGCCTCAGTCAAAACCGACTCAGGCAGGGGATGCAAGGAAGAAACACTGCCCGCCGGTC
Organism: Verrucomicrobiales bacterium; assembly: GCA_003453085.1. GTDB lineage: Bacteria > Verrucomicrobiota > Verrucomicrobiia > Verrucomicrobiales > Verrucomicrobiaceae > Prosthecobacter. The sequence goes on along the minus strand of DMMK01000599.1, from coordinate 552 downwards.
ATACCGCATTCGCCTTGAGCACACGCAGCATGTTTTCTCCCAGCACGAGGCGGATGGCTTCGTCGCTGTGGCCACGGAGGACCATGCCAAGGGTGAAGAGGGGCCAGTTGGTCCAGGCGATGCTTTGTTCAGCCTGAGGGGTGGTGACGTAGTCATCCTTCGGCCACAGGTGCTCCCAGCGGTCGCCAGCTCCACCGAGGGGTGACGAACCATCCGGGCGGCGCAGGATTTTGGCACGCTCCTCTTTGTCAAACCTGGAGGTGTAGGAGATGTCGCAGCCGATGGCAGCGTGCTGAGCACCGAAGGTTTTGATGACGTGATCCAGGTGATCCATCAGCGAGGTGATATCCCCTTTGCCGCCCAGGAAACGCGAGATGCAGCACATGCCCACGAGGCCGTCCGTTTCACAAATGGCGCGGATGGCGCTGTCGGGTTTGCCTCGGAAATGGGTGTAAACTCCGGCGCAGGTGGTGTGGCTGGCCACCATGGGCTTGCCAGAAACCTTGGCCGCATCTTCCGCCGTTTTCCAGCCGCTGTGGGCCACATCCACAA
>DMMK01000547.1 GCA_003453085.1 Verrucomicrobiales bacterium | reverse complement strand
TCATCTGTCCTGGCTCGCCGGCATCATTAACGGATTGCTGGGTGCTGTCATTGCTGTGGTGCTGGAGGCTGTGTTGCGCATTGGTAAGAAGGCCCTGAAAAGCCCGTCTCTCTGGGGGCTGGCGGTCCTGTCTTTTGTAGCCATCTACTTCCTTCAGATTTCGTTCGTGATCATCATCGTGTTGGCAGCCCTGCTAGGGTGGGTGGGGCACCAATGGCTGCCGCGACAGTTTCCCGCAGGGAAGGGACATGGGGCGAAGCACATCATGGAAGGATCGGCTTTGGTACTGCCTCCGGTGACGTCGGCCTCTTGGAAGCGTAGCGTGTGTATCCTGGCCGTGTGCCTCACTTTATGGTGGCTGCCGGTGATTGCTGTCGCGGTATGGCTTGGCTGGGGCAGCATACCGGCCCAGTTGTGCCTGTTTTTCAGCAAGGCTGCGCTTGTGACCTTTGGCGGTGCCTATGCTGTGCTACCCTATGTGGCCCAGCAGGCGGTGGAGAACTACGGTTGGCTTTCGCACCCGCAGATGATGAGCGGCCTGGCCCTGGCTGAGACCACACCGGGGCCGCTGATCATGGTGTTGCAGTTTGTAGGCTTTGTCGGCGGATGGCAGCATCCGGGGCCTCTTACACCGCTGGCCGCTGCGGCTGTGGGAGCAGGAATCACCACCTGGGTCACTTTTTTGCCGTGCTTTTTGTTTGTCTTCCTGGGTGCTCCTCACATCGAGAAACTGGGGGAACAACCCCGGCTCAGCGCCTCCCTCACGGCGATCACTGCGGCCGTCGTGGGAGTGATTTTGAATCTGGGGGTGAAGTTCACTCTTCATGCGCTCTGGCCGGAAGGCGGTCGCATGGACTGGTTCGTCGCATCGCTCGCCGTGGCTGCCTTTGTGGCCATGCAAAGGTTTAAGGTAGGTCTGATGCCCGTGATCGGTGTTTGCGCCTTTCTCGGGTTTTTAAAAGCATGGATGTTCGTTTGAAAGAAAATGTCCATTTGCCAGTTTTGACGGGGCTATTTTTATCCACTCTTATCGTTGTTCATGAATCTTGCCCGTTTTGCTCTCCGCCATCCCTGGACTGTTCTCGTCGCTGTGGTGGCGGTGTGCCTGGGGGCGTGGCTGGGACTGCAACGAATGACGCGGGATATTTTCCCGCCTCTGGGCATCCCCACCATTTATGTGGCGCAGCCGTATGGCGGCATGGATCCGCTGCAAATGGAGGGGTATCTGACCTACCGTTACGAGTACCACTTTCTCTACATCGCCAACATTGAGCACGTGGAAAGCAAGTCCATCCAGGGCGCTTCGATTATGAAGCTGCAGTTTCACCCTGGGACGGACATGAGCCAAGCCATGTCTGAAACGGTGGCGCAGGTGAACCGTTCGCGCGCCTTCATGCCGCCGGGGACGGTGGCGCCGTTCATCATGCGCTTCGATGCGGGCAGCGTGGCCGTGGGGCATCTCGTCTTTTCCACGGATGATCCAGGCATCACGCTGAACCAGATGCAGGACCAGGCACTAAACAAAGTGCGCCCTGCCTTCGCCACGCTGCCGGGGGTTTCTGCACCGCCACCTTTTGGCGGCAGCTCCCGCGCCATCCTGGTGAATGTGAACCCGGACCGCATGAAGGCCTATGGCTTGTCACCGGATGACATTGTGAAAGCGATCTCGCGGGGCAATCCCATCAGCCCCTCCGGCAACATCAATCTGGATGGCCGCTATCCCATCGTGCCGACCAATGCCATCGTCTCAAACGTCAAGGATCTGGAGGCTGTGCCTTTGAAGAAGACGGAGGCAGGTGCGGTCTTCATCCGCGATGTAGCGACCGTGTCTGACGGTGCCGATGTGACCACCTCTTATGCTTTGGCCAATGGCAAACGCACGGTCTATCTGCCGGTGACCAAACGTGCGGAGGCCTCCACCCTGGAAGTCGTTAAAAAGGTGCGTGAGAGTGTGCCGGAGTTTCAGAAGCTGCTGCCGCCGGGCATCAAGGTGAGCTTTGAGTTTGACCAGACTCCGGTAGTGAATCGGACGATCAATGACTTGGTCAAAGAAGGGGCGTTGGGCGCAGCCCTCACCGGACTGATGGTGCTGGTGTTTTTGCGGGATCTGCGCACGGCGTTCATTGTGGTGATCAACATTCCCTTGTCCCTGCTGGCTGCGGCTTTTGGCCTTTGGATCAGCGGGCAAAACATCCATCTCATGACCCTCGGTGGTCTGGCACTGGCTGTGGGCATCCTGGTGGATGAAGCCACAGTGACAGTGGAAAACATCCACACCCATTTGGCGCGTGGCAAATCCCTGGCGCGGGCCGCGCTGGATGGCACGATGGAGACGACCCTGCCGCGTCTGCTGGCCATGCTTTGCATTTTGGCGGTATTTATTCCCGCTTTCTTCATGGTCGGTGCGGCACAGGCCTTGTTCGTTCCCATGGCTTTAGCCGTTGGCTTTGCCATGTTCGCCTCCTTCATTCTTTCTAGCACTCTGGTGCCAGTATTATCAGTGTGGTTCTTGCCCAAGAAGACGAAGCATGCGGAGAACCGCCTGAGCCTGCTTGGACGCGGATACCAGGGACTGGTGAAAGGAGCGGTGGCCATCCGATGGATTCTGGTGCCGGCCTATCTGGCGGGGGCCGTCTTGATCATCCTCACATTCGCCCCTTTCCTGGGCACGGAAATTTTCCCAAAGACGGACAGCGGCCAATTTGCGATTCGCTTCCGGGCTCCGAGTGGGACGCAGGTGGGCATCACGGAAAAGATCGCCCAGCAGATCCTGAAGACCATCGCCACGGAAGCCGGCGGTGAGGACAAAATCGACATGTCCATCGGCATGGTGGGTGTACACAACTCCAGCTTCCCGGTGAACTTGGTGCATCTGTGGAATGGAGGCCCGGAGGAGGGCTGGCTGGCGGTGCAGATGAAGCCGGAAGCCGGAGTCAGGGTGGAGGCTTTTCAGGAAAAACTGCGTGGCATATTTGCGCGTGAACTGCCGGATGTGCGCCTGTCTTTTGAGCCGCAGGACATCGTCAGTCGCGTGATGAGTTTTGGCTCGCCCACGCCAATCGAGATCGCTGTCAGCGGCCCTGGACTGCCCGCCAGCAAGGAGCATGCGGAGAAGATCATGGCCAAGCTGAAAGAGCTCTCCTTCATGCGGGATGTGCAGATCGCTCAGACGCTGGATGCCCCGACGGTGAATGTTCAGATAGACCGTGAACGTGCCGGTTTGTTAGGCGTGGATGTGGAGGATGTGACACGTTCTCTCGTCGCCGCCACCACCTCCAGCCGCTTTACGGCCCCGGTTTTCTGGGCGGATCCGGCCACGGGGATCAGCTTCAACGTCCAGGTGCAAATTCCTGAGGAGCGCACGCAGTCCATTGAGGACCTTGGCAACATGCCGGTGACCTCTAAAACGGGAAAACCCGTGTTGCTGCGGAATTTGGCGAAGATTGAGAAGGGGACTGCGGTTGGTACCTATGAGCGCTATAACCTGGTGCGCATTGTCAGCGTGACGGCCAATATTGTGGGCAAGGACTTTGGCAGTGCCATCGCTGCCGTGCGTCAGGTACTAGCCGACCTGGGTCCGGCACCGGATGGCAAAACGAAGGTGGATGTGCGCGGGCAGGTGATCCCGTATAACCAACTTTATGAAGGGTTCAGCAATGGTCTGATCATTGCCATCGTGGTGATCTTTCTTCTGCTGTGCGCGAATTTCCAGTCCCTCCGGTTGGCCTTTGTTGTCATCTCTACCATGCCAGCCGTTTTTGCTGGGGTGGTGTTGGCGTTGTTCTTTACCGGAACAACCGTCAACATTCAGTCTGCGATGGGGGCCATCATGGCGGTGGGCGTGGCGGTGGCAAATGCGATCTTGCTCGTCACTTTTGCCGACCGTGCCCGCATTGGTCATCTGGGGGACCGTCGTCTCGGTGCCGTAGAAGGTGCTGTGAGCCGCTTGCGGCCTATTTTGATGTCCAGCTTCGCCATGATTGCTGGCATGATGCCGATGGCTCTTGGCTTGGGGGAAGGCGGTGCGCAGTCTGCCCCTCTCGGCCGCGCGGTGGTGGG
>DMMK01000095.1 GCA_003453085.1 Verrucomicrobiales bacterium | reverse complement strand
GCCACACGGCAGAGGCCCCGGCCAAACCGGCGAGTTCGATGATGCGCGGGTCAATCAGGTTGAGCTTGAGGACCGTCGAGGACTGGCCGGCGCGAAGTTCGCGAAGGATTCGGGAGGGGCGTAATTTCATTGGGGAAAGGGTCTGAAAAGGTGGCGGCGCTGACCACGCCGGGTGTCAAAAAGACAAACGCAGCATACGCCACCGACTACCGAAGAATTATCGGGCAAAGCGGAGGGCGTAAAGATCGGCATCCTTCAGGACGATGCGCAGCCGCACGGGCTTGCCCACAAGGCTGCTGACATCCGTACCTTTTTTCCAGGTGACCGCAGCCTCGAACTCATCGCCATACAATTCCGGCATGTCGGCCAGGGCAAAGCCGGGTAGGGCTTGGCCCGCCGCATTCTGAATCTCTACCTGCACGCTGCCAGTGCCGGAGGTGGCATAGTTCAGCAGCAGCTTTTCACCATTGAAGGTCAGCGGCGGTGTCACAAATTCACCTCCGCGTGCATCGGCATGAACGGAGGCAAACCCCTGCTTGCGAAGGCTGAGACGGCGGATGCGGTGGTCCGGGTAACGGTAATGCTCGCTAGCATAGAGGGACCACTCACCGGGACCCGTCTCGATGATGCCGGAGGCCACCATGTTGTTGCGGTCCGTCCAGTTCAGCGGGTCAGGCCCAGGACGCAGCCAAGCCTCGAGAAAGCTGCGGTCCCAATTCAGGCCATCGCGGCTCGTCATAAAGACCGTGTCTGAAACGCCAGGGAACTTGTGTTCAGCCACCTTTTTTCGGGCAGGCGTGTAGCGTTTGGGAAAGGCGAGGTAGAGATGCGGGGCGGTGGGACGGGGAATGGTGGCCGAGGTGTAAAAATGCTCCCTCGGCGCCGCCGCAGCATACTGGTTCAGACTAGCTTCCCCCCAGGCGAGAAAGTCGGTGGAGGGGCTGCTCTGGATGTCGCGGATCTTGTTGGTGAAAATGCGTGTGTAGCTGGTGTAGCGATTTTTCGGTGCATCCCAAAAGGCGATGTTCTGCGAGTCAAAGGCCCCCTTCGTCATCACCGTCTCCGGCCGCATTTTGTTCCAGTGCAGGCCATCCGCCGAGGCGAAGGCATAAAGGCCGCCCGGGGTTTCACCCGTCATCCAATTCTTTCCAGGCTGCTTAACGCCGCCCAGGGCTTTGTAACGTTCGGCGGGTTTGGCGGCGGGATTCGTATCCAGAAAGGCGGCGAAATTGTGCGACTCCACCCCGCGCCAGATGACGTTGTTGGCCTTGGTGCCGCCCGCTTCGATGAGGCCGAGCTTGGGCCGGGTGAAGTGGATGCCATCCTCGCTTTCCACCACACAGGTCACCTGGTCTTCTGAATGGTCGGAGCCCTCGGCGGATCCCCGGTAATAAAGACGCACCTTCTTGCCATCCTGGATGGCCGAAAAGTAGCCGCAAGTGGGCCCTTCCCAAGGCTGGTCCGTAACCAACACCACTTCCCGGCGCACGGGCTCATGCAGCTTCAGGGCCACCCCGCTGCGGCTGGCGATGAGCTGGGAATCCACAAACAGCTCCCAGCGGGAACCGATGTCGAGCGGCTTGACGGACTCTGCCGCAGAGAGCAGCGCCGTGGAAAGCAAAAGGGCGGAGGTGAGCAGCAGTTTCATAAGGGCGTCTGAAACAAACGTCCTTTGCGGGCCAAAAAATAACCGCTTCTTCTGGTCTCACGTGGATACCAGAAACCCGCCTTCCGTCCGCTGCCGAGGGATCACTGCTTCAGCAACTGCACGGCATCCGCGCCGACAATGCCATCCGTGCCCTCATTGCCGATGGTGATGACGGCAGGCTTGTCCGCATTGAACTCAAAGCTGCCGAGGCTGAGGAAAAGCTTGTCCATAGGCGGCACTTTCTTCTGGTTCACCAGCACGGTGCTGCTGCCGCCTGCGTGATCAATCGTCACGGGCACATTGCTGGCCCGGTTGGGCGCATGGGCATAGGAAACGCGGACTTCATAGCGCCCGGCGGCTGGCAGGCTGAGAGTGTACACCACCTTCTTGGCACCCTTTTCCAGGTTCTCATCGTGGCGGCTGGAGCCATCCACTGGGCTGCCATAGGTGCTGCCCTGCCAGTGGCCCATACGCTCGGCATCCTGATCGTCCATGACAGTGCCAGGCAGCTTGGAAGAGCGCGCCATGGTGGCGAGCTCGGCCAGTTCCAGCACGGCCTTCTGGGCAAGCAGCTTGGCCTGTAGTGCCTTCACTTCAATGGTCTGCACGGAGGTCTGGCCTTGGATGGCCATGACGGCGGCGTGCCCGCTGGCCTGGCCCAGCGCCATGTAAACGGGCTCCATGCGCAGGGAGCAGTAGGCGATGTGGCTGGCGGAAAGGCAGACCGGGACGAGGAGGTTTTCACACTCCGCCCTCTTTGGCGTGAGGCTGCGGTAAGCGATCTGATAAGGCAGGGCGGGGGCATCCGGAAAGCTGCCTTCATCCCGCACCGTGCCGTCTTCGGCGAGGATGCGCTGCACAATGTGGCAGTCGATGACGAAGGAGCCCATGCCCACTGTATCTTCCTTGAAGATGTCGTTTTGCAGGTCCTTCTGCACCATCACATATTCCCCGATCATCCGACGGCCTTCACGCACGTAGAGGGCATAGGGCCAGCACTGGTTGTCGGCAAACTCATCTTTGCACAGGCCCCAGGAGTTGCACTGGTCGCGCAGGCTTTGCGGCACACGCTCATCATGGCCGAGGAACCAGAGCATGCCCTGGATGAAGTCCACATGATCCTGCCAGATCTGGGCTCGGGTCGCCGCATCCCCATCCGGATAGGCCGTATTGGCCCCCGGATAGTCCGTGGAGAAAAAGCCCTGGGCATTCAGGTCATACTTGCCATTCGCCACTGCACCGAGGTGGAAGAGGCGGCCAAAGCGCACCCCCGGAAAGGCCTGGATGAGACGCAGCAGCAGCTCGTATTTGGCCGGATCGTAAGTGGCAGGTTTGGGGAACGGCACTTTAATGTAGGGCCGCTGGGTGACGCAGATGCGGAAGTTGTAAGACTGCGTGCGGTTGTCCGCGCTTCCAGGTTCCAGCTTCGGCGCTTCATAGACGCCAAAAATGGGCTTGCCCGCCTTGTCCAAGCCCGAGATGGCAATCGGCGTGCCATGAATGTAGCTGGGGCCAGTACCACCGATGTTGGGACAGTCGCTTTCCATGACCTCGACCGTACGTGGGCGGATCGGCATGGGGTAATAGCCGGCCAGTGCCTCGCCATACTGGGCACGGCTTTCACGACCCACAGTATAGCTCACCTTGGCAGCGGCCATGAGGTCTCCCTCATAGGTGGCATCCACAAACATCCGGCCCTCATAAACCGTTCCGTCACTCGTGGTTAGGCCAGTGATGCGGACCCCTTCCTTGCTCACCGACTTCAGCGTCTGCCCGGTCACCACCTTCACGCCGGCTTCCTTGAGCATCGCCTGAAAGGCGGCGAGGTTGGTCTTCGGTTCGGCATACCACATGGGTGTGTCAGGATTCAGGGCGGCAGCACGGCCGAAGAACTCACGCGGAAACCCGCCGATAGTCTGCTCCCGCCCGACATCGGTGCGGCAAAGCCCGCCTGTGACTAGGCCGCCGATCCACTTCGTCGGTTCGATGATGACCACGGAGGCCCCTTCCCTAGCGGCGGTGATGCCCGCACTGAGGCCGGCCGGTGTGCCGCCATAAATGACGAGGTCCGTCTTGGCGGTCGCGATGACCGGCAGGACGAGAAGCAAAGGAAGAAGCAGCGTGCGCATGGGGACAGAATAGCCGAAGGAAACGGCTGGTGTCTTG
>DMMK01000602.1 GCA_003453085.1 Verrucomicrobiales bacterium | reverse complement strand
CCCTCCCCCGTCGAATCCACCCTCAAAGACGGCACTCTTCCTAGCGCCTCCCCGCAGGACACCGCCGCCCTCGATCGCGACTACCACGCCGCCGTCACCGCCGGCGAAGCCCTCGACCAATCCACCCCCGATCTCGACCTCGAAGACGACATCGCCGACGCCGCCGACGCCTACCTCGATGGCGAACTCCTCCCCGCCGCCGCGCGCAGCGCGCCCTCCGAAGCTTCAGCGAAGGACGGGCCAGCATCCAGATTCTACTCCGCCCTCGCCCGCGCCATCGAATCCAAGATGCCCGCCCGCAGCACCCCGTCCACGGTCGTCGGCATCCTCAAAAACGCCGGCATCAAGACCGAGGAACTCAAATGGACTGGCATCCTCCCCTGGCTCCAGCAGCAGGCGCAGGGCGGCCTCATCACCCAGCAGCAGGTGCTCGACTACCTCAAGGACGAAGGCGCTGTCCACCTCCAGGAAGTCCGCCTCGGCGGCTCCCAGACCTCGCTCGAAGACGCGAACCGCGCCGTCATCGCCCAGGCGCAGGCTGAGGGCATGACCCAGTCCGGAGCGGAGGACTACGCCCTCACCGCTGCCCGTGGGGATCTCAGCCCCGGCCAGCAGTCCCTCATCTCCCCCGCCATGCGCCCCCTCGTGGCCCGCCTCCGCGCCTCCTATGAGGCCCGCGCCGCCGAATACGCCGCAGGCCAGTCCCAGCCCAAATACAGCCAATACCAACTTCCCAACGGCACCAATTACCGCGAAGTTGTGCTGTCGATGCCTGAGGAGAAAGATGCCCCCCCAGATATTGCAGTAGAACGCAACGGGGACAGCTTTGACCTCATTGTGGATGGTGAGGAAGTTGGCAATTTTGATACTCGTGAAGAGGCTCAAACAGAAGCCGACAAGCGCCGAGAACAGTGGACATTCTCAGCACCCACCAACTACACCTCCTCACACTTCCCGGCCATTCCCAACTACGTCGCCCACATGCGGCTCAACGACCGCACCGACGCCACCGGCCACCCCGGCACTTTCATCGAGGAAATTCAGTCCGACCGCCACCAGCAGGGCCGCGAGAAGGGTTACATTCCGAGCCCCGACGAGCTTGCGCGCTTAGATGAACTCAACGAACGGCGTGAATCTCTCACCGGTTCCGAGTTGTCTGAATGGGAAAAGCTTGCGGAACTCCAGGACAAATTTGCCATGGGAGGCAACACGGGCGTCCCAGACGCCCCCTTCCGCACTTCCTGGCCTCTCCAGATGTTCAAGCGCGCCCTCGCGGACTCCGTCGCTTCCGGCAAACAATGGATCGGCTGGACCACCGGAGACACCCAGACGGAGCGCTATGACCTGAGCCAGCACATCGACACGATCAGCTACACCAAAACAGGCGAGGACAAATACACCCTTTCAGCCAGCAAAGACAACATCAGCGCCTTCGAGGAGGAAGGCGCCAGCATCCAGCGCATCGCGGAAGTGCTGGGAAAGGAAATCGCCAAAAAGATCGAAGCAGGCGAGGGCCAGTTTGAAGAGGCCGATGAAATTCTCGACATCCCAGCCCATCACAAACTCTCCGGCGTGGACCTCAAAGTCGGAGGGGAAGGCATGAAAGGCTTCTACGATCAGATACTCCCCAAAGAAATCGGCAAGTACGTCAAGCAGTGGGGTGCAAGCGTCCAGCGCGCACCTTTAAGCGCTGGCCCTTCCAGCGCATTCACCGAGGCCGTTAAACGCTCAGACGCCGCCATCGCCCAGTACGGCCACGGCAGCCCGGAGGCCACAGAGGCCATCCTCGCCATCCCTTCAGACTCCGGGCAGGACACCACCCCCATCTGGCGCGTGGACATCACTCCCCAGATGCGCGCCGGCGTCGAAGCTGGTCAGGCCCTTTTCGCCGCGCCCCGCCGCGCCTACGAGTCGATGACCTTCGACCCGCCATTCCACACCCCTTTCGGTGACATCCTCAGCTACGACTGGATGAATCAGCCCGTCGGCGGACTCAGCAGCCAGCGCACCAGCGACTGGTCACGCGCCCGCACCAATCCCGCCACCGGCCGCGACATCGTCCACCACTTCAAGGTCCAGAAGCCCGACGGCATCCACACCGTCTCCCTCGAAACCGCCCTCGGCCAGCTCACCGAGCCACAGCGCCACAAACTCCAGTCCCTCATCAAGTCCGAGCAACGCCGCCGCGAAGAAGCCGCCGCCGGTCAAATGACCCTCTTTGCAGGCCAGCGCCAGCGCTTCGACCTCTCCCGCGCCCTCGCTCCCACCACCACCCAGTCCGGCGCTCTCACCTCCCTGTTCAACCCACGCCCAGGCGCCCCTCAAAACGCCGATCCCCGCCGCGGCTACTTCCCTTCCACCGCCACGCCGCAGCTCATCACCCAGGCCTACACCGCCGCCGCAGTCGGCCAGAGCAGCGCCATGCTGCCCATCCGCCGCGTCTTTGAGCAGGCCCAGTCCCTCCATCCCTCCCTGACCCCTGCCGCCTTCCTGCAGACCGTCAAAGCCGCCGACGACTCCGGCCAGGTCCTCCTCGAACCCTACGACACCCCAGCAGCCCTCGAAGCCGCCCAACCCTTCGTCCTCCGCAACGCCTCCGGCATCCCCTGCGTCAGCATGGCAGTCACCGCTGCCTTGCCAGCCGGCCAGCGCGTCGAGGCCGCCGCCGCCGCAACCGATCCCAACCCCTCCGCCGCCCAAAAAGCCGCTGGCAACTACGCCAAAGGCAAGGTCACCCTGCACGGCCTGCGCCTCAGCATCGAAAACCCACGCGGCTCCATCCGCTCCGGCACAGACGCCACCGGAAAGGCGTGGTCGGTCACCATGCCCCACCACTACGGCTACTTCCTCGGCACCGAAGGCAAAGATGGCGATCAGGTTGACTTCTTCCTCGGCCCCAACCCCGACTCCCAGCTAGTCCTCATCGTCAACCAGCGCAAAACCCAAGGAGCGGGACTTG
>DMMK01000412.1 GCA_003453085.1 Verrucomicrobiales bacterium | reverse complement strand
AGTGCGGTCACGGCGGGTTTGATGCCATAGAAGATGCCCGCCACCACGGGCACATCGCCGAACCTCAGGTACACCCAAGACAGCGCGATCAGGATGAACAGCGAGGGCAGCACAAACAGCGCCCCAGCCGCCACCCCACCTTTGGCTCCATGCAGCCGCCAGCCCAGATAGGTCGCCAGTTGCTGGGCCTCCGGTCCCGGCAAAAGCATGCAGAAATTCAAGGCATGGAGAAAATGCGTTTCGCTGATCCAGCGTCGGCGTTCCACCAATTCTTTGTGCATGATTGCAATCTGGCCTGCAGGCCCACCAAAACTGATGAAACCCAGCTTAAGCCAGTACCGCACAGCATTGCCAAACGAAGGCATGGGAGTTTGAGCCTCATTCATCGTTTTTTGTCGGGTTTGAATTGGTGCGAGGAATGCAGGGAAAAGAGAGCATCAAAGCAATCGAATCCATGAGTGAGGATGTCTTCGTCCTGCCAACCGAGCTGAGCCCAGCCGCGGAAGACAGCCAGCAGTCCATGCCCTTCCTGCGTGCCATAACGACCGTCCGCTAGGTCGGCATCATGAATGATGGTCGCAATTTTCAGCAGCCCGGGGCTCTCCAGGGCAAAGCGTTTTATCAACGTCTCAAAGGTGCAGTCATCTCCATCATGACCAAACTCTACTCCTACCATGTCATAAGGCAGTGCCTCCGGATAAGCTTGGGCATCCGCTGCAAAAACAAAGGAAGCTTTGGGATCAATGAAGCGCTGGATTAACCAGGCGGAACCAACCCTATCAACCTCTGGTCGTGGGCGGGTCAGCCAGATGCGGCCCTGATAGTCCATTTTAGACAGTCTTTTGACAGAACCCGCTGCCTTCCCGTCCTTGAGACGCCCAATCAGCACTTCCACATCTCCAGCCTTCGGGCATCCAAAGAAATCAGTCCGCCGAACGGCCTGAAACTGAGCCATGATCTTTTCCACTTCTTCGGCTTTGGCCGAAGGCTTTTTGCCTTTGGCAGGAAGCAGGGCACGCAAAGTCTTGATAAGATCTTCATAGTCAGCCGTTCGGGCACGCTGGAAGAGATCTACCAGTTCATCATCGCTGACACCATCCACATCAGCGGCCCTCACCAGCGTCACCTCACCGCCTTGTTCTCGCACACGCTGACCTAACCATTGAAAGCTTTCCAAAAGCTCAGGCCGATCCGGCAGGACATAGGCGGAAGTTTTCAGAGACACCGCCCCCAGGCGCTTTAGCTGACGCCACAGCGACAGACGAGCCGCCCCCTTTTTTGCAGGGAGGCTGTAAAGAAAAAGAAGCCAACTCGTTTCCGCCATATGTAACATCTGTTACTGGATGTAACACATATTACAATGCAAGTGAAAATGACGACCACTCTAAACAGTTGGCTAACCCTCCGCATCTAGGGCATGCACCCGCAAGGGCCACAACTTTAATGGCAACGCCCCTGAACTATCGAGTTGCTACTTATTGCCCTTTTTCAAAAACTTCTCCAGGTCCTGGATCAGCTTTTGCACACCATCACGAGGTTTGAGGTCGTTGGACTTTTTCAGCATCGGCAGCGCATCGGCCAGCTTGCCATCGGCGATGTTCATCTGGGCCAGACGGATGAGGGCATCAGGCTCGGTCTCTTTGATCTTGGTGGCGCGCTCGTAGTAAGCGGTCGCCTTCACACTGTCCTTGGCATCGGCAAAATGTTGCCCCAGCAGCATCATGGCACTGCCATCCATCGGATTCAGCTCCACCACACGTTGCAGAATGGGGGCTGCGGCCTCACCTTTGCCAGCGGACATTTGCAGGCGAGCTTCGACCTTCAGCATTTTGGCCTCAACCTCTTTCGGCAGTTGCTTGTCCGATGTTGCCTTTGCTTTGACCAACAGAAGTGAAGCTTCAGGCAGGGCGTTTTGGGCGGAGAGATTTTCCGCCACCATGACGATGTGCGGCACGTCTTCCGCCGGATTTTTATCACCACGTTCCAGCCAACGGCTGAAGGCACTGAGCGCGAGGGCAGGTTCATTGGTGGCAAGATAGATGTCCCCTAGGCGCTTGATGTCATCGCCCTTGGCCTGACCTCCGCGAACCAAAATTTCCAGGTTCTCAGTCGCCTTGCCATTCTCCTTCATGGCGATGTAGGCCTCGGCCTGAAGGCTTAGCAGCTCGATACGGTCCGGGTGGTCGCGCAGAATTTCATCGCAAAGCGCCGCAGCTTCAGCGGCCTTCAATTGTTTGAGCTGGGCACGAACCAGCCCCATCTTCCAGTCGAGCGAATCAGGCTCAAACATGAGCGCCTGGCGATAGGCGCTTTCAGCCGAGGAAGCACGTTCAAGGGCCAGTAATGAATAGGCCAGCAGGCCGTAAGTGGGACCATCCTGGATGCCGAGGCCGATGGCCTTGCCCAAGCTGGCGACGGCTTCTTTCCACTTGCTGGCCTTCACCTGCGCCATGCCCAGTCCGCGCCAAGCGCGACGAAAGGCAGGGGCCTTGTTGAGAGCGGAGAGAAACCACTTCTCGGATGGATCGTTCATCCCATTGTCCAGATAGAGGCTGGCCACCTGAAAATCGAAAATCGCATTGGAATCCTTGCCCACCACCTTGGATAAAAACTGGATGGCATCCAGCGGCTTCGCCATCAGTGGCAAGAGCTGCTGTAGGATTTCACGATCCGCATCCTTCAACTCCGGCTCCACATCCGGGATGTTGCCATAAGTGCCGACGAAGTAGCGTGCGAAAGCCGGATCATTCCACATCTGCAGGGCATAGGGGGCCTTGTGGGAGGAGGCCGCCTGGAGCTGTGAAAACCCAAGGAGCAGGAGGCCAGGAAGGAGACGCTTCATTCGAATCGGAAGGGGAGTTTCAGTTTAAAGGACACGGGCTTGCCGGCACGGGTGCCGGGCTTGAGGCGCCACTGGCGGGCGGCCTCGATGCAGGGAGCATTGATGGAAGGATCTGGCGTATCGGTCACATCTGCC
>DMMK01000604.1 GCA_003453085.1 Verrucomicrobiales bacterium | reverse complement strand
GTGAAACCAAGCTTCAGGACTCTTGGCCTGATGCGTATCCCGATGCCTCTTTCCCCAGCCGCAGAGCGGCGTCCGTATCTTAGCCGCGCCTTTCAAGGCGCGGTTTTGGCCCGCGCACCGCCTTCACTCATCGCGTCGCAGCGCGACGCCCGAACGGCCGCAATTTCCCCCATCCATCACGCTAAATCGTATGAGCGGGCCTCCCTATCGGGCCACCACGCCAGCCTGACCGATTTCCCAGGATTTGCCCGCCGCGCGCACGGCGACGGCAGTGGCTTTTTTCGGCCAGTCGAGTTCATGCTGGTCTTTGAACGTGACTTCCACCGTCTGCCATTTGCCCTCGATCTGCGCCTGGATCACCCACCAACGGCTGTAGTTTTCCCAGCGCGGATCTTTGAATCCCCAGCGCAGGCGTTTGCCCTCAGCCAGTTTTTCGATGAGCGGCGCAGGCAGCGCCACGTTGCTCAGCCACGGGCTGGCCGGAGGCAGGGCATGGATGTTATACGCGCGTTCCTTGGCCAGGCTGCCGAGTTTGCCCAGGTTCTTGTCCAGTGCGCCCAGGTTCCAGTGAAAATGGCCCGGCGTCATGCGCAGCCCGCGCTCCCGCAGTACGCTAATCTGCTTGAGGATTTCGCCAGCGTTGCGGTCATCGCCGATCTTGCTGGAGTTCATGCCCGGCCAGATGTGGCGGCCTAACGTGTTTTCATTCAACCACCAGTCGTAGTAGGTGGTGAATCCCAGCTTCGGCCGATCAATCGTCCAGTAAAGCTGCGGGGTGAGATAGTCCAGCCAGCCCTCTTGGAGCCACTTGCGGCTGTCGGCTCCCAGATCCTCGTAGGGATCCAGGCCGCCACCCGTGCCCTCAGGGTGGTTGGGCCGCCATAGGCCAAAGGGGCTGATGCCAAACTTGACCGTGCGCTTGATGGCCTTGATCCCCGTGTAGGTGGCCCGCACCACCTCATCCACATTCTGGCGACGCCAGGCAGTGAGGCTCAGGGGCACTCCTCCCAGGGGCTGGGATTTGGCAAAGGCCTCCGCATCATTGAAGGGGATGGCCTTTTTGTCCGCCCCCGTGGTGGGGTAGGGGTAAAAGTAATCATCCAGGTGAATGCCGTCCACGTCATAGCGGCGGGTCACATCCAGCATTAACTCCACGGCGCGCTGCCGGACTTCTGGGATGCCTGGGTTCATCCACCAGTCACGGCCATACTTGACGGTCCATTCAGGATTCTGTCTGCGGATGTGGTCCGCGCTCGGGTTGTGCTTGTCCCCCGCCAAAGCGCGGAAGGGATTGAACCACGCATGCAGTTCCATGCCCAGTTTGTGCGCCTCCTGAATGGCGAACTCCAGCGGATCCCACTTGGGCGATGGCGGCAGGCTCATCAGACCGCTGAGGTAGGGAGACCACGGCTCCAGCTTGGACTCATACATCGCATCACCGGCGGGCCGCACCTGGAAGATGAGGCAGTTCAGTCCGTGGTCATGCGCGCTTTGGATCAGGCGCTTGAGCTGTTCCTGCTGTCGCGCTGCCGGGAGGCCCGGCTCGCTGGGCCAGTTGATGTTGTGAACGGTGGCGATCCAGCTTCCGCGCAGTTCTCGGGCCGGCAGGGGCACCGCCGTCTGCGCCCAGGCTTGCAGGCAGGCCAAGGACAGGAGGGCGAGAAGGAGTGTGCGCATGGGTAGAGGAAGGGTGGCGGCGCGTGAAAGTGGGATGCCTCTGGGAGAGGGCGCTAGAGGAGAAAGCTCGGCTACGCTTATTCTTTACCCGTGCTTCGTCAGCGGCAGACGTATCATTTCACGTGCCGATTTCCACAGTCTGTTTTCTAGATCTGCTCCATGCCACCCCTGTTCATTCACCGCCTTTTGCTCTGCATGTTTCCCGTGCTGGGGCTTCTTTTGGCTGGCTGTGAAGGTTTCAAGGTGCCCGCTTTGGAAAAACTAAAGGCGGTCGAGGGCAGCACTGAAGCCCAAGTTTCCAATGTGGTCGCCACCCCTGGAGATGCGGCTTCCGGCACCGATACCTCCCCCGTGGATCTCGCCTTTCTTCTCACGATGAACTACGCTGAGGCCACCACCCTAACGGGTAAGAGCCTGGACCTGGGCCCGAACGGACGCGTGGCGGCGGAAAGCATCGAGGTGGTGAAGGCGGACAAGGAAGGCCGGCCTAGAAAAGTCCGCGCCAAAGGCAAGGTTTACCTCGAAACAGGGGCGGATGATTCCGCCAAAATCCTCTGCCAGGAGGCCTACATCAATGGCGACGAAGCCGTGCTGCGTGGGAAACCCATCCTGCAACGCGGCGGCACCATCATTGAAGGCCTCGCCGATGACACGGTCTTCTATTTCCTCGGCACCCGCTTGCGGGTCATTGGCCTGCATCGCGTGACCAACCCGGATACCATGATGGCGGGAGCTTCCGAACTGGGAGCCTGGACCGAAGGCCCCAATCCGTTGCTGCCAGCTCTGAGCGAAGAATCGGTGCCGCAGAATATCCGTGAGGAAATGCTGAAAGCCGCCGAGGCCGAAGCTGTGCTTCAACAGCACCGTGGCGAAGCCCTGCTACAGCCCGATGCCCCGCCCGCACCCTGGGTGAAACCCGGCGCCTGAGGCCAGCATGAAGGCGTCAGCCTCAATTCTCAGTGCCTGCCTACTGAAAACCGAACACAGAACACTGAACCCTGGCCCTCACACGCCTCCAAAGCGTCGCTGCCGACGGCCATACTCGCGGATGGCTTCCTTGAGATCATCCTGACCGAAATCGGGCCAAAGTTTCTGCGTCACAAAAAACTCGGTGTAGCTGAGCTGCCAGAGCAGGAAGTTGGAGATGCGCATCTCACCGCTGGTGCGGATCAGCAGATCCGGGTCTGGATAGTAGCGGGTGTAGAGATGCTTGCTGAAGACATCCCCATCAATCATGCCTTTGTCCAGGTGGCCACGCTCCACACTGTCCAGCAGGCTTTTTACTCCATCAATGATCTCTTCGCGCCCGCCATAGCTGAGAGCCAAGATAAGGGTGAGACCGTTGTTTTGGGCCGTCGCCTCGATGGACCGGTGAAGCTGCTCCTGGCAGGATTTGGGCAAATCGTTGAGCCGTCCGATGGCTTGTAAGCGGATGTTTTGCTCCTTCATCTCCGCTGTCTTGGTGCGCAGGAACTGCTCCAGCAGCTTCATCAGCGCATCCACTTCGCGCTTGGGCCTCTTCCAGTTTTCGGAGGAAAAAGCATAGAGCGTGAGGTACTCCACGCCCAGTTCGCCACAGCCTTCGGTCACCCGGCGCACGGTGTCAGCACCGGCGCGGTGACCTTCGGTACGTGGCAGTCCACGTTCTTTGGCCCAGCGCCCATTGCCATCCATGATGATGGCAATGTGACGGGGGATGGACTTCAGGTCGTCGGCGTGGGAGGCAGCAGGCATGGCGGGCCGTGGTTACGGCGTGTCGTAGG
>DMMK01000490.1 GCA_003453085.1 Verrucomicrobiales bacterium | reverse complement strand
TGGAGATGGGTTGCTGAAACCGAAGACCCTCGATGCCATCTATGCCGAGAATCCTTTCGTGAAGTTCCACAGCGCGGAGCGTGGTTATGTGAGCTGCGAGATCACACCCCTGCATTGGAAAACGAACTACCAGGCCGTGGAGTATGTCTCCCGCCCGGGTGCTCCTTTGATCACTCGTGCCTCCTTTGCTGTGGAGGCTGGAAAGCCAGGTCTTCAGAAGGCCTAACTAAAAGCCATGAAAATGGATGTTCTTTCCTCAGAAGCGGTCTATGGGGCCGATCTCGCCGCGCGGGTCGCGTCCCTGCTTGAGGAAGGCTATCCTTTGACCCACGCCCACCGCGATTACTGCGGCATGGGCTTGGTTTTCCAGGGCGGGCACTATTGCTATTCCGAGATTTGGGACGGACTGCCCCTGGAGGTGGAGTCTTTGCAGACCTGCGGCCAGCCCTGGGCGCAGGCCTTTGCACGGCGGGAGGATTTTATCCTCTGGCTGGCGGCGCAGACGGACCACAGCCTATCGCGGTTGGAGGCGGAGGATGATTTTTATCATCAGAATCAGACGATCCATCGGCAGCAGCTCATCGAGTTTGTTCGTCGGCATGAAAGCCATCCTCACATCCGGCTTTCGCGATGGTCCCGTCTTTGGCAAGCCATTCCGGCAGAAGGGGATGGCCAGGGCTGGTTCGGCGGGCTGGTGGCAGCCTATTCGGAAGAGCACCGCCACTATCACGACCTGCGTCATTTGGACGAGTGCCTCACGGAGCTGGATGAGGTGAAGTCCCTGGCCGTTCATCCCGTGCAACTGGAATTGGCCCTGTGGTTCCACGATGCGGTGTATGACTCCTCCGGGGAGATGGACAATGAGGGCCTCAGTGCCGACATGGCGCGGGATGCCCTGAGTGAATACGGTGTGGCAGATTCCTTCATTCGGAATGTGGTGTGCCTCATCGGGTTGACGCGGAAACACGTCCCGGATGCGACACCGGATGCTGCCCTTATGTGTGACATTGATCTCGCCATTCTGGGCAAGGATGAAACGCGCTTTTGGGCCTATGAGCAGGCCATCCGCCGCGAGTATGCCCAGGTGCCTGCGGAGGATTATCGGCGTGGGCGCAGCCGTGTACTGGAGAGCTTTTTGCAGCGGCCACAGATCTATGCGACTTCGTTTTTCCAGGAGCGGTACGAAGCTCAGGCGAGGCGAAATCTCCAGGCGTCTCTGGCCCGTCTCGCCACAGGCGAAATTCCGTAGTCAAAAGAGATTGTTCTTCGGGGGGATTGTGATCTAACCTCACCACGTCAGAACCTGAACGTCCGCATTCCTATCATCATGAACCAGCCACAAAACCCCAATCAGAAAAAAGGTCTCTCCGGTCTCGCCATCGCAGGCATCGGCTGCGGTGTTCTCCTCCTGGCCGCCCTCGTGGGCGGTGGTTTCCTGGTGGCCAAGATCGGCTCCAAGGTCAAAGAGTTTGCCGGTGATCCGGCGAAGGCCGCCGTGTGGGCTCTGGAGATGAACCCGGACATTGAGGTACTGAAAAAGGATGATGCCAAACGGGAGATCACCTTCAAACAGAAGTCCACAGGCGAGACCTCCACCATCTCCTACGAAGATCTGGAGAAGGGCAAGCTCACGGTGAAGAACGACAAAGGCGAGGAGTACGGTTTTGATGCTTCCAAGGCCCAGACCGAAGGTGTGGTCATCAAGGGCCCCGATGGAAAAACCATCACTGCCGGGGTGGCTGCCGCCTCCGCCCCTCCCGCTGAAGTTCCGCAGTATCCAGGCCTGAAGCTGGAAGATGGTGCTGGCTATCGGGTGGACCAGGCCGAGGCTGTGGGTGGCATGACGATGGGCAAAGCGCCGGGCGACGTGCGCACGGTCAAAGAACATTACGAAGGCGTGCTCAAGGCCGGTGGTTATGAGGTCAACAGCATCGTCAATGGCGACTACGATTCAGCGAACATCACAGGCAAGAAAGGGGCTGGCATGACCAGCATCAATGTCATGATCAGCCGGGATGAAGGCACCGCTGGGCAGGTCGTGATCACCACCCAATATCAGCTCCCTAAAAAGTGACCATGGCCGGGCTCACGCATCCGAATCTTGTGGTCCTCACCGGGGCTGGCCTTTCCGCCGAATCTGGGGTACCCACCTTTCGCGGGGTGGATGGCTTGTGGGAAGGTTATCACATTGAGGAAGTCGCCTCGCCGGAGGCCTTCCGCCGCACGCCTGAGCTGGTGCATCGCTTTTACAATCTGCGCCGTGCGGCCCTGCACACGGTACAGCCGAATGCGGCACATCACGCCCTGGTGCGGCTGGAGCAGGCCTGGCCCGGCTCTTTTCTGCATGTCACCCAGAATGTGGACGATCTGAATGAGCGGGCCGGTGCGAAAAAGCTGCGGCACATGCATGGCGAACTGAGAAAAGTGCGCTGTCTCTGGTGTCGCAATGTGATGGACTGGGAGTCTGACCTGGAGGTGACCGCCGCCTGCCCCATCTGTGAGAAGGTGGGGAAGATGCGCCCGGATATCGTCTGGTTTGGCGAGATGCCCTATTACATTGAGGAAATCACGCAGGCGCTGGAAACGGTGGATGTTTTTATCTGCATCGGCACCTCAGGGGTGGTTTATCCGGCGGCTGGCTTTGCCCGCCAAGCGGCCTCGAAAGGGGCCAAACGACTCATCGAGATCAATCTGGAATCCACCGACATCAGCAGCCACTTCACGGAGCGGCGGCAGGGCACGGCCAGTGTCGAGGTCCCGCGTTTGGTCGAAGAGCTCCTAGCTACGTCGTAGCTTTCTGGCCATCAAGGCACCTGCAAGGTGGGCGGCAATGTCCTGGGTTGGCCGCTGGGAGCCACTTCATCTGGAAAAATGACAGTGATGCTTTGGATTTCCTCCAGCGGGCCGGACTTCTGAGTGAGCAGCCATTTTTTCACAAACTCGGCCACGGATTTCCGGGCGGATTCGCGGATCAGATTGAGGTGACTGCGGTTGCCTGCGCGTTTTTCCAGCGTGGGCGTCAGGTTCTTTTCCAGGGTGGCCAGGCTCTCGGCCGCATTGAAACGCAGCCAGCCCGACTCAGATTTCTTTTCCATGCGGTCGGTGCGGATGGCGGGCGGTTGGGAGGGGCGCAAGGCCGGGGCGTTGACGATGCACTGGCCATTCTCCACCCGCAGGTTCCAGCCGTCGGAGAGCTGGATGTGATAACGATAGACCACGGGCGTGCGGATTTCAGACACGGTGGTGCCCAGATACACGGTCTGGTTAAAGAGGGTCTTCACGTCGTATTTGGTCACCGTCTCATCCGTTTCCAGAGTGGCCACTTCCAGGATGTCACCATTGGTGGAGACGATGCGCGTCACGGACTGGCGAAAGGTTTCGTTGATGTCCTGGGTGACAAGCCCCTGGCTCATCCAGGCAAGTCCGTCTTTGACCAGATCCATGAATTTCCACGTCACAATGCCGGTGATCAGCAGGCCGCCGAGAAGGGCCAGGACGAGCAGGCGCCCGCAGCCGCTGGGGCGGGGGGAGTCCGTGGGAATCGGAGGTGGGGTGTCCTCGGCCATGGACTGCACCATGCAACATTCGTGCCCTGGGGCCAAGAGACATTTGCTCCTGGGGCGCAGGTGCGGCAAAGGTCTGCCAAACGTATCTTCTACATGCCCGCAGCGCCCATCCAGTTTTTCAACCGCCTGACCCGTCGCCTGGAAACGGAGGCCGTTTATGGGGAGGGCCCGCTGCGTTTTGTCTATGAGAACCCCCTGGGCAAACTGGCGCTGCATGTGCTGGTGAAGCGCGCCCTTTTCTCCGACTGGTACGGTCGCCAGATGGACGACCCGAAAAGCGCGGCCCGCATTCGCCCGTTCATTGAGAAATTCGGCGTGGATGAGGCTGAGTTTGCCGAGCCAGCGAGCAGCTACGGCACCTTCAATGATTTCTTTTATCGCAAGTTGAAGCCTGCGGCGCGTCCCATCGTGGCAGATCCCTCGGCTGTGGCCTTTCCGGCGGACGGCCGTCATTTTGTCATTCCCGATGTCTCCCAGTGCCGGGATTTTTTCATCAAAGGCGTGCGGTTTGACCTGCCAGCTCTGCTGGGGGATGCCGCCCTGGCGGAACGTTTTGAAAAAGGCAGCGTGCTCATTTCCCGCCTTTGCCCCACGGACTATCACCGCTTTCATTTCCCCTGCGGCGGCACGGCGGATGCGCCTCGTCTCATTCACGGCCCGCTTTATTCGGTGAGCCCCATCGCCTTTCTTCAGAGGCCCAGCATCTTTTGGGAGAACAAACGTTATGTCACCCGGCTGATGACGGGCCTTTTTGGCGAAGTGCTGTTGCTGGAGGTGGGGGCCACCTGCGTGGGCTCCGTCGTGCATACCTCCGCGCCCGATACCCCGGTGCTGAAAGGGGATGAAAAGGGCTATTTCCGCTTTGGCGGGTCCTGTTTCATCACGGTTTTTGAGCCTGGGAGCATTCGCTTCTGCGATGACCTTTTGGAAAACAGCGCGCAAAACCGCGAGGTGTATGCCCGGATGGGAGATGTGGCTGCTTGGGGGCAATGACAGGCTTTTTTGCGAATCCTGCGGCGGGCGAATCTCCCGGTTCGTATGCATTCCAGCTTGCCAAGCGGCCTGCGTTCGTGAAAAACAGAGCGCATGGAGTCCCATGAAGTCATCCGCCAGGCCCTCGATAAAGGCCATGTGAAGGAAATCGCGGCCAAAATGGGCGTGTCACTGTCCCTGGTTTATAAGTGGGGGCAGCGCGACGAGGAAGAAGGCAGCGGTGCCTCGAATCCCCTGGACCGCGTCCGCCAGCTCTATGAGCTGACCGGGGATGACCATCTCATCCAGTGGCTCTGCCAGCAGGCTGAGGGTGTCTTTGTCAAAAATCCACCCACCGGTAAGCAGCCTGGGCGCGAGGTCATGCCGGCCACGCAGGAGATCGTCCAGCAGTTCGCCGATCTTCTCTCGGCCATCAGCCAGGCAGCGGCGGACAACTGCATCAGCAAGGATGAGGCCGGGAAAATCCGCCATGAGTGGGATGAGCTGAAGCGTCTCACGGAGCGCTTTGTGAAATGGTGCGAGGTGGGTGACTTCCAGCACCTGGCCGAAGACCTCCGCCGCAACCATCACTGAATTTCCGTCTGTCCCCCCGTTTCCCGTTTTTAATGTCCGACCTGAAGACCTACCTCACGGAGCGTTGCACCTATGTGGATGCAGTGCTCGACCGCCTCATCCCCTCTGCTGAAACTGCACCGGCCACCATTCACAAGGCCATGCGCCACAGCATCTTTGCCGGAGGCAAGCGCCTGCGGCCAATTCTCTGCCTGGCTGCGGCCGAGGCCTCTGGGGGTAGCAAAGAAAGCGCCTCCTTTGCCGCGGCAGCCGTGGAGTGCCTGCACACCTATTCTTTGGTCCATGACGACCTGCCGAGCATGGACAATGACGATTTCCGCCGTGGCGTGCCCACTTGCCACAAGGTGTTTGGCGACGGCATTGCCATCTTGGCGGGAGATGCCCTGCAGGCATTGGCCTTTGAAATCGTGGTCAAAACACCCGTGACCGTCCGTTATGGTGCCGGAGCTCTGGTGGCCGAACTCGCCCGCACCGCAGGCAGCCTTCACCTCGTCGGCGGCCAGGTAGCCGATCTCGAAGGGGAAGGAAAAAAGCTGCCTCTGGAAGCCCTGCGTTTCATTCACGAAAATAAAACGGCGGCCTTGCTCACCACCAGTCTGAAGCTCGGTGGCATGAGTGCCGACTGCCAGGCCGAGGAACTGCAAGGTCTGACGGACTTTGGCATGGCCACGGGA
>DMMK01000569.1 GCA_003453085.1 Verrucomicrobiales bacterium | reverse complement strand
CAGCCGCCCTGGATGCCACGCCATGAAAACCGGCCAGCCCCCCATCAGCCTGCGTGATGAAGGTCACGTCGTAGAAGCGCTGCTGCTTTTTTTAAAGCAGCTCACCGCTCACGCACGCTGGGTCTTCAGAGCATTGTTATTGCTCTACGCGGTCTCGGGCGTTCACACTATCCAGCCTCAGCAGACGGCTCTGGTGCGGAGACTCGGTCGCCTGCAGCCGCACCTGTATGGCCCAGGGCTACTGCTGGGGCTGCCGCGTCCCTTTGATGAAGTGCTGCTGTTTGAAACCGGCAAGGATACCAGCCTGGCTCTGGATGCCTGGGCACTCATCGGCACCAAGATCGGGGATCCTGACAAGCAGATCGAACCGACCAACGAAGAGCTGATTCAGCAGATGAATTCCCGTGACGTGGAAGGGGCCAAATATCCCACCTACGAACACACCACGCTAAATCCGCTGGACCATGGCTACACCCTCACCCTGGATACCAATCTCATCCAAGGTCAGTTCAATCTACGTTACCGTATTGACGATCCTTTTCGTTATACCATTGCCGGAGATCGCATTGAAATTCTGCTGGCTAGACTCAGCTATCGAGCTCTGGCGGCTCAGCTAGCCAGTCGGCGCATTGATGCCAGCCTCACCGATGACCGCCGTGATGTGGCATCCGAAGCAGCCAAGCAAATCCAGGCAGAGGCTGACAGGCTGGAGCTTGGCGCGCGCATCACCGGCCTGGACATTCGTGAACTCTCTCCCCCTGCCCAGGTCCTGGCCTCTTTTGAGGATGTGACCAATGCGCGCCAGTTTGCCAAGACGATGTTTGAAAACGCCCGTCAATACGATGCGGAAACACGCACGAAATTTGAGGGTGAGGCTGCCTCCATTCTTTTTCGTGCTGAAGGGTATGCGACAGGCCTTGTCGAGTCTGCCAAGGGCGAGGCGTCCTCCTTCACTTCGTTGCTAGGAAACTATCGTCTGAATCCCCAGCTTGTCTCTCAAAGGCTGCTGCGGGAAACGCTCGATGCAGTGATGGGCCAGGTTTCCTCCCGCACGCTGCTGCCAATGCAGCAGGCCCGGCCCACCGTCATTTTAGAGCCTGCCCCTGACTTCGCCCGATGAATGATCTCGACTCCACCACCCGCCAGCGACTGCTGCTGCTCTTCGTGGCCACAGCGCTCA
The DNA here is from genome assembly GCA_003453085.1 of Verrucomicrobiales bacterium. Classification (GTDB taxonomy): domain Bacteria; phylum Verrucomicrobiota; class Verrucomicrobiia; order Verrucomicrobiales; family Verrucomicrobiaceae; genus Prosthecobacter. The sequence goes on along the minus strand of DMMK01000569.1, from coordinate 1,563 downwards.
TGGCAGCCTCGGTCATCACCGGTTGGTTGCGCCCAGAGCAAGAGACGGTGAAAGGCGCGCTGGCTCTGCTGGCCACCCTCATTGTGGCCACGCCCATTGTCCGTGGGGTGATCACCGCCATTCGGTCCACGGGATTTGGGGCCACCCAGTTTTACATGGACCAGTATGTGGTCCTTGCGTTGGCTGCCTGTTTGGCGACGGGCAAGTATCTCACCGGCGGCATCGTAGCCATCATCCTGCTTTTCGGCCAGATGCTGGAGGAACGCACCACCGTGGGAGTGGAGATGGCCCTATCAAAACTGCGCCAGCTCACCCGGCTGCGCGCACGCCGAAAGAAGGGCGATGCCGATGAAGAATGTGAATCCAGCGATCTGCGCATCGGTGATGAGATCCTCATTCGCCCCGGTGAAATCGTGCCCGCCGATGCCACGGTGCTGGCCGGTCAAGCCATGGTTGATCAAAGCCGCATCACGGGTGAATCCGTGCCTGTGGAAGTGGCCCCTGGCAGCGAGATCTTTGCAGGCACGGCCAATCTCAATGGCTTTCTCCAGGCCCGTGTCACGGGTGCCGGAATGGATACGGTGATGGGCCGGGTGCAAAGCATCATCGAGCAGGCGAAAGAATCCGAGGCCCCCATCATCAGTCTGGCCGAAGACTACGCCCGCTACTACACGCCGCTCATCCTGCTCATCGCCACAAGTGTCTTCTTTTTCACTCAGGACATGGAGCGTGCCATCGCGGTGCTTGTGGTCAGCATCCCCTGTGCTTTTGTGCTGGCCAGTCCTTCCGCCATGGTCTCAGCCATTGCTTCCGCCTCACGTCTGGGCCTGCTGGTGAAGAGCATCCGTCATCTGGAAACGGCCCGTCTGGTGGACACGGTGGTGTTTGATAAAACCGGTACGCTGACGCTGGGCCAGCTCGAACTGGAGCAGGTGCTGGTGCATGATGAAACCTTGACCCGAGAGCAGGTGATCCAGCTCGCCGCCGCGCTGGAACAGCAGTCGAATCACCCTGTCGCACGGGCCATCGCCGCAGCGGGTGAGGGCCAGCAGTTGCCCGCCATCACCCACTTTACCGAGCATCACGGCCTGGGACTGGAAGGTGAAAGTGAGGGTCGGCGTTTGCAGATCGGGCGCAGCTCCTGGTTGATGAAAAGCGGCACGCCGTTAGCCATTGACCCGGCAAATTTCACCCGCCACAGCCTCGTGCTCCTGGCGCAAAACGGCCGCCACATCGCCACCTTTTTGTTAGCCGATCAAGTGCGTCCCGAAGCTCATGAGGCCCTGGAACGATTGCGCTCTTTAGGCATTCAGGATTTCCACATGCTCACGGGAGATCGTCTGGAAGTGGCGCAACATATCGCCGGCCAAGTCGGCATCACTCATCTGCATGCCGAGTGCCTGCCAGAGGATAAGGTGCGCCACATCCGCGAACTGAAAGCCGCAGGTCGCCGGGTGCTGGTGATCGGCGATGGACTCAATGATGCCCCAGCTCTGGCGGAAGGCGATGTGGGCGTGGCCATGGGCACCCTGGGCAATGATGTCACCGTGCATACCTCCGACG
>DMMK01000482.1 GCA_003453085.1 Verrucomicrobiales bacterium | reverse complement strand
CCACGTCGCATCACGGAAGAAACCGAAAAACAGCCTGCGGCGGTGGAGGCCTTGGTGGCCTTGCTTGGCAAACAGTCCGAGCTGCAAAAAGACATTCTCGATGGCATGTCTGCCGCGCTGAATGGCTGGAACAAAGCCCCTAAACCGAAGGGCTGGGATGAAGTGGCGAAAACCCTGACTGCGGATGAGTCGCAACAGTCGGCCCAGCAACTCTCCACCGTCTTTGGAGGCGGTCGCCCGATGGAGGAACTGATCCCCATCATCAAAGACACGGAAGGCGATGCCTCCGCGCGTCGCAATGCCTTTGCCAGTCTCACCCGCAGTACCAAGCCCGAGTTGCTGCCCCTCATTCGCGGTCTGGTGAATGACAAGGTACTGGCCGTGCAGGCCCGCAGTGCCCTTGCTACTTACGATGATGAAAGCATTCCCAAGGCCCTCATTCAGCCCTGGCCTGGCCGCAGTTTGGAGCAGCAGGTAGCCACGGTGGATACCCTCATCACCCGCCCCAGCTACGCGCATGCTTTGCTGAACTTCATCAAGGCCGGACGTGTGCCTGCCTCCGTCATCAGCCCCTACCAGGCACGTGCCATCCTGAGCCTGAAGAAGGACGACCTAACCAAAAAGCTGACCGAAGTCTGGGGCGAGCTGCGCGATACACCGGAGGCCAAAAAAGCCGAGATGGCCAAGTGGACCGCAGCCTTGACCCCGGCCGCCCTAGCCAAAGGCGAAGCTCCTAAAGGCAAGATGGTCTTCATGGCGGCCTGTGCCGCCTGTCACAAGCTCTACGGCGAAGGTGGCATGATCGGCCCCGACCTCACAGGTGGGGATCGCCACAAGCTGACCTACCTCCTGGAAAACATCCTGGACCCCAGCGCCATCGTGCCGGCGGACTATCGCATGACCGTCTTCAAGCTGAAGGATGGCCGTACCATCACTGGCGTGATCCCCGAGCAGAATCCCAAGACCGTCACCGTCCAGACCCCCGCCGAACGACTCACGCTGGAGCGCGGCGAGATCACCGAACAGCAGCAGCTTTCCATGAGCCTCATGCCCGAAGGCCTGCTCACCGCCCTGGGTGAAGAGCAAGTCATCCACCTCATGGCCTACCTCCAGAGTCTGGGTCCCGTACAGTAGTCATCACTCTCCGAGTGATGCGATCCAGAAAAGCGTCTCTCATTTCAACACCCATTTCCTTTCTCCCCAACGTTCCCCTTTTCGCAGTCCCAAAGCTCATCACTCGGAGAGTGATGTGTACTGTCTCAGATGAAACTCCCCAGGCCTGAGGTGGGCTTTGGCCGGGTTTTCGGCAATGTAGCTCTGCAACCTTTTGAACTGGCTTTCATGGCGAACTAGATGGTCAAAAGCATCCTGCTGCCAGAATCGGCCTTCAGCGCCGCGTCTGTCTTGAATCCACCGGGCTGTGTATCGTTTCCAGGATTCACACTGTTTTAATAAGACGTCTTTGTCCGGGAACATCGCCAGAAAATGGACGTGGTTAGGCATGATGACAAAGTCCAGCATCTCATAACGGTCGCCGTCGAAATGCATCAGGCTCTCAGCCACCCGTCCGCTCATTTCAGCCTCTCGCAGGACGCAGGCACCGTGGCATCTGTCCAGCTCCTCATGCCAGCGCGAAGTGAAGTGATCGTGAAACTCCGCGATGATGGTTGAGTCCCGTTGGTAAAGCTGGCTTTTCCAGTCGCGTTCTCGCACATCAATCCCCCGCTGCTCCAGCCAAAGGCCTCTTTCAGCCAGCCAATGTTCCACCACCGTTTTCGGCATGGAATCATGCGTCCGCCAGGTGATGAAACACACCACCCCATCCTGGGACCAATGAGGCAGCTTCCGCTGGGTGATGACTAGTTGATCTTCAGGATCAAAAAAGCGCATAACGAACTGTGACTTTTGCCCAAGGCAGTAACCCCGCAAGAGCAAAGGTTGAAATCTTTCGGTACAGTACTCATCACTCTCCGGGTGATGCGATCCAGAAAAACGTCCTTCATTCCAATCCTCATCTCCGTCCCCCGCGCACCTTCTTCTCGATCCCCCAAGCCCATCACTCGGAGAGTGATGAATACTGTACCACATCTCTCGGAGAGAGATGGATACTGTACATCACCACATCCAGCCAGCGGCCAAATTTGTATCCGGCTTCGCGGATGTGGGCGCAGGGGGTGAAACCGTAGCGCTCATGCAGGCGAATGCTGGCGACGTTGTCGGCATCAATGACGCCGATCATGAGGTGATGCCCCTGGGCCTGCGCCGTGGTCACGAGACGCTCTAAAAAAAGCGTGCCCAAACCCTGGCCGCGAAAGCGCACATCCAGGTAGATGGAATGCTCCACCGTGAACCGATAACCTGGATGCGAACGAAAGGGGCCGTAGCTGGCAAAGCCCACCAGCACCCCTTCGTCATTGATCAGGCCCAGCACCGGAAACCCACCTTTTTGTTTGGCGGCAAACCACGCTTCCATGAAGGCCACGGATCGCGGTTCATCTTCATACAGAGCCGTCGAGTTGGCGATGGCCTCATTGAAGATGGCGCGGATGGCTTCCAGGTGCTGAGGGCCGCAGTCGATCCAGGTCATGCTTTCGGTTAGGTGGAAAGTTTCGCCATAGCGGTCAGCGCGGGGCCGGTCACGCGCATGATGCGCCAGTCGCTTTTCATTTCAGCGCCCAGGCTTTCGTAAAAGCGGATGGCGGGCGTGTTCCAGTCCAGCACGGTCCACTCATAGCGCCCACAGCCCCGCTCATAGGCGATGCGGGCCACGGCGGTGATCAGCGCCTTGCCCAGGCCACAGCCGCGATGCGCAGGCTGCACGTAAAGATCTTCCAGGTGCAGGCCCGGCCGCGCGAGGAAGGTGGAGTAGTTTTGGAAATACAGCGCAAAGCCCACGGCCTTTCCATCAACACAGCCCATCAGCGCCTCGGCACAGGGGTTCGGGCAAAACAGCGTTTCCAGCAGGCTCTCCACGGTGGCCACCACCTCGTGGGTGAGTTTTTCATACTCGGCCAGTTCGTGGATCAGCGCCAGGATGGTGGGCACATCGGCTTCAGTCGCTGCGCGGGTGGTGAGGGTGGCTGGCATGAGGGTGATGATTCACCTGGATTGTGAGCGTGGGCCAATCGCCTGCCAAGCCTGAATTGGCCGTATCCTTCATCCGACTTTGCATCGCAGGTAAATT
>DMMK01000621.1 GCA_003453085.1 Verrucomicrobiales bacterium | reverse complement strand
CGCACGCGCTGCAGGAGGTCCGAGAGGGAGCTGTGCTTTTCTTCGCCCTCCGTCACCGGGGTGCTGCCGGTGAGGAGCTCATACAGCAGCACACCCAGGGCATAGACATCGCTGCGGGTATCCACATCCTGCCCGGTCAGCCCGGCCTGTTCCGGGCTCATGTAGCGCGGGGTGCCCAGGACCATGCCGCGCACCGTGACATCTGGCCCGGCATCCAGATCCCCGGCCAGGGCCTTGGCGATGCCAAAATCAATGACCTTCACCACCGGTTTGCCATTCACCTCGGTCACCATGACATTGGAGGGTTTCAGGTCGCGGTGGAGGATTCCCTTGTGATGCGCGTGCTGCACGGCCAGACAGGCTTGCAAAAAGATCTCCACCCGGCCTTTCACGGGGATCAGGCGCTCGGCGCACCATTGGGTGATGGGCTGCCCGGAAACGATCTCCATGACAAAGTAGGGGCGTCCATCGGCCAGCTCGCCTGCATCAAAAATGGCGGCGATGTTCGGGTGCTCCAGCCGCGCCAGCACCTGGTACTCGCGGTTGAATCGCGTCACCACAGGCCCGGTGACCAGCCCTGCGCCGATGATTTTCACCGCCACCTCCCGCTGCACAGGCTGCGTCTGCTCCGCCCGCCAGACATGGCCAGTACCGCCTTCGCCGAGGATGGACTTCAGCACGTAACGCCCGCCGATGACCATTCCGGGCTCATCCTGCGGCACCAGGTCGGCCTCCTCATCCTCGCCCAGCGCCACATCAAAGTAGCCGGCAGAAGGCTGGAGTCTGGGGTTCTGGGGACTCGGGTCAGACATGGGGTAAAGATGCGCGGATGAAGGACCTCATCTTGCAAAGGCCCCTGCTTTCGCTCCAATCATAAACGCGGCCCGCCGCCCTATGAACGTTTTTTTCACCTGCCTGGCTCGTCTGGCCGCTGTCGGCTGTCTCCTGCTGGCCGGGTGTGGTGGTGGAAAGCCGCCGCCCCCGCTCCATGGGGCCACCATGGGCACTACCTGGAGCCTGCAGATCGCCGATCCCCTCCCCGAGGCCCTTGCCCAGGAGATCGCCGTCCTCATCCGCCAGGAGCTTCAGCGGCTGGAAAACGAGCTCTCCCACTGGCAGCCGGATTCAGACCTCAGCCGCTGGAGCCAAAACCTCGGCACCGGCTGGCAGACCGTGCCAGCCTCCCTGGCGGAGACGGTGGCCCTGGCCCGGCGCATCTCCCAGGAAACCGAAGGGGCGCTGGATGTCACCGTGGCCCCGCTGGTGGCCCTGTGGGGCTTCACCCGTCACACACCCCGGGCCGCACTGCCCACCGAGACCGAAATCCGCGAGGCCCTGAGCCACACCGGCTGGGACAAGCTGGACGTGCAGACGCAGCCGCCGCAGCTCAAAAAGCACCATCCGCAGGTGCAGGTGAATGTCGCCGCCGTGGCGGAGGGGTACGCGATGGACCGCCTCCGCACCCTGCTCCAGGGCCGGGGTCTGGAAAATTTCCTTCTCGAAGTCGGCGGTGAGGTTTTTGCCCAGGGGCATGCACCCGATGGGCAGCCCTGGCGGGTGGGCGTGCAGGCCCCTGATGGCGAAAGAGGCGAAAGCCTGGAAACCCTGCCGCTGACGGACACCTGCATCGCCACCAGCGGCAGTTACCGGCACCGGTTTGAAAAGGAGGGCCGCAGCTACAGCCACCTGCTGGATCCCCGCACCGGGCGGCCCATCGCGCACCGGCTGGTCTCCGTCTCTGTCATCCATCCCAGTTGCTCCCTGGCGGATGGTTATGCCACGGCCCTCATGGTCCTGGGCCCGGAAAAAGGCCGCGCCGTGGCGCAAAGGCTGGGCCTGCGGGTGATCTGGCTGGAGGAGCCGTAAAAGGAAATCCGTCTTCGCGTTCGCCAGGGACGGTGCTAGGCGTATGCTCTACCTCCATGCCATTGATTGACTCTCTCGAATCCCGTTTCGGCCGCTTCGCCATCCCGGGCATCATCCAGGCCATCGCCATCCTGCAGCTCTTCACGCTGGTGATTTTCATGTTCCTGTCCAAGGAGGCCCGGCTGCCCTATGAGGAGATGCTCAGCCTGCGGCCGGAACTCGTGCTGGACGGGCAGGTGTGGCGCCTTTTCACCTATGCCTTCATTCCCAGCCGGGAGCCCCTCTTCGCCCTCATCGGTGCCCTGTTCATGATGTGGGTGGGCCGTGGCCTGGACGAGGCCTGGGGAGCCTTCCGGGTGAATCTGTACGTCATCGGTGGCATGGTGTTCCTCTCCCTCGGCGCGATGATTTTCCCCTACGAGGCAGGCTCCATCTGGCTCTACTTCGCCGCCCTCTTCGCCTTTGCCTCCATCTACCCGAATGAGGAGATCCTGCTGTTTTTTGTCATCCCGGTGAAAATCAAGTGGGTGGCCCTCTTTGCCGCCGCCTCCCTGCTGCTCTCGGCCATCGGCGCTCCAGGGCTGTTCATCCCCATCTTCTTTGCCCTGCTGAACTATGCCATCGCCTTCGGCCCCAGCTTTATCCGCGGCCAGTTCCACTCGGCGAAAGTGGCCAGCCGACGGGCCCAGTTTGAGGACGTGAACAGTGGCGCCGCCTTTTTCCACCAGTGCAAAGTCTGCGGCAAGACCGAGGTGGACGATCCCACCCTGCACTTCCGCGTGAACGATGACGGGGACGAAATTTGCTCGTCATGCCGAAAGTTAGGCTGACCCAAACGCCGCTCTTGCCAATCCAGCGGGCAGGTGGCAACTTGCACGCCCACCATGCGCTGTCCCAAATGTGGTAGCTCCCAAGACAAGGTCATTGACTCCCGCGAGGCACGCGAGGGCCATTCCATCCGTCGTCGGCGCGAGTGCATGAAGTGCAACTACCGCTTCACCACCTACGAGATCGTGGAGCGCGAAGAACTGCGTGTGGTGAAACGCAACGGCGCACGCCAGAGCTTCGACCGTGAAAAGCTGATGTCCGGCCTGCGTAAAGCCTGCGAAAAACGCCCCGTGAAGATGGAGCAGCTCGAGCAATTGGTGGACGACATCGCCAACGAGCTGGAGGAGGAAGGCTACCGCGAGATCCCCTCCACCGTCATCGGGGCCAAGGTCATGCGCCGCCTGGAGGCCATCGACCACGTGGCCTACGTCCGTTACGCCTCCGTTTACCGCCAGTTCGAGGACGTGGGCGAGTTCATCGACGAGATCAAATCCCTGGGCACCCGGCGCGTGCGCGATACCACCCAGGAAGAGCTTTTCCACTGACCGGCCCGGGCCTCCGCGCCCGCTCTGCCATCAGCTTGCCCTCCTTTCTCCCATGTCTGAAAAAACCATCTTCCAAAAGATCGTGGATCGCGAGATCCCCGCGCCGCTGGTCTATGAGGACGACCTCGTCGCCGCCTTCAACGACATCGAGATGGTCGAAAGCCTGATCGAAGAGCAGAAGGACGAGCTGGCCGGCGTCATCGTCGAGCCGTTCCAGCGGCTGATCCCGCCCAAGCCCGGCTTCCTGCAGGCGCTGCGCGCGGTGACCGCCAAGCACGGCATCCCGCTGATCTTCGACGAGGTCGTGACCGGCTTCCGCTTCGCCTATGGCGGTGCCCAGGAATATTACGGCGTGACGCCCGATCTCTGTACCCTGGGCAAGATCGTGGGCGGCGGCTTTGCGCTGGCTGCCATCGCCGGCCGCGCCGACATCATGAAGCATTTCGACCGGCTGGCCATGACCGACGAGGATTTCATCTTCCAGGTCGGCACGCTGTCGGGCAATCCGGT